>NZ_JBCNZM010000077.1:0-7117 GCF_040227615.1 Bacteroides sp. RTP31139st1_H2_RTP31139_211217
GATACTATTAGGTTCATAGTGACAGTCGCTATTGTTGTATATAAAAGTTTAATACCTGTAGTTTGCCGAATGCTTACTGTATAGAAATTAAAGGAGATAATGGGGCATATGCATATGGCTGTTTTGAATTATGATATATTGTTAACTAAAAAATGTAATGCTTATGAAAAAGATTAGTTTATTGTTGGTAGGAGTGTTAGCTCTATTTTCTTGTGAGCAAGAGGAATTGGATAACTTTGTGGAAAGTAGTGGTGTGGGGCAGGTGATGACAAGGGCGATAGGTTCTAGTGCGGATTTTGATCCGATAAGTGAGCTTGCCGAAATTCCAGTGAATATTTTGAATATTGGAAACTCTAAACAAAAGTATCTTACTTGTAAAGAGAAAGGTACTGAAATTTGTTTAACAGATAAAGATGATGGATCTTTGAGGCAGAGATGGTATCTGAAGTATGGAAGAACTATTGTTGTTGCTGGGGGAAATAATAGAGTGACATCCGATACATATGGAGTTGTTACTCCTAATAACTATTTATCTTCAGAAATACCTGATAATCTTCGTTTGAGTTATTGGAATAAATCAACTTTTGATTCACCTTTGGCTGGACCTGGCTTAAGCTTTAATTGTTTGGCTGATGCTAATTGTATGATATATACGATGTATGGAAACTTTAATACTGGTTTGTCTTCTTATTATTTGCAATCAGAATCTTCAACGTCTTCCTCTGTAAAGTTTAAAACGAATAATTCCTCAAGCCTCGCTTTATGGGAAATAGTTCCTGTTGGTGAATATGAACTTGTTGGTTTAGAGTATGTACGGACTACGGTTGATAGCTTTGAACCTACAGAAGTGATTTGTGACCATGATGAATATACAAATGAACATTTAAGCGTTGATACATGGAACTATTCTTTATCTACAAGCTATACAGAAAAATCTGATTTTTCAAAAACAGAAGGAGTAAGTGTCACTATTTCAGGAGGATTGAACGTGGGTATACCTAATGTGGTAGGAGATGATTCTTCGCTTGGAGTAAATGTTTCTGTACAGCAGCAGACAAATAAATCTTGGACTTATGGTACAAGTGATAGTAAAACGGTAACAAAAACGAGAACTGGACAAATCCCGATTCAACCAGGTGAAACTGTAAAACTTGATGCGGTGTTAATCATGTACAAAGGTAGTTTGACTTACGTTGCTACATTAAGGAAAATAGGGGATACTAAAACGTTTAGAGTTAAAGGAAAATGGAGTGGAGACTGCTTTTCTTCTTTTGAAGCTAGAACATATAATCCAACAACAGGGAAATTGGTAGGAGAATATGTTTTAGAATAATGTGATTATCTAAATTATGGTTGTTTATAAATGTTAAATAGATATTGGGGCTTGCAGTATTTAGATTAATCTTTCATTTAATCTTAAAAACAATGAAAAAACGAGGAGAGTACTATATTACTCAATTCTTTTATCTAAATTTGCAAACTCTAATATTTATAGGAAAGATGAAACAATTAAAATTCTTGATGGTTGCCTTGACATTGTTGATGGGCATTTCGTTTACTTCGTGTCTGAATTCAGATGACGGAGAGTATGATGACATTTATGGCATGGTTTTAGTGAATAACTATATGGGATTACTCTCTTTTGAAGATGCGGCGGGTAACACTTATCAACCTACACCGGCTTCTGTTACTCAATTTGAGGCAAATTCAAGTTTGAAGATTTCAGATTCTCGAATGGGAATCATCTTAGGAAAGAGCATAGAACCTGAGACGAATGAAAAATCTAAAACTACCAACTTCACTTTGAAGAATTTTCAGCCTATTTCTTTTGCAAACGCTGTCGTATCAATGACAGCAGAAAGCTTGGTTGTTGATGCGCCGGAAACAGCACCGGTGATAACTTTGAAATTGGAAAATGGGTCAGTTCAGCCATTTTTGTATAACAAGGATATACTTGTAACTCCTATAGCTTGGAGACTGCAAAATGACAACGATAAGTTTAAGATGCATAAATTTGCTTTAGCTTGTGTACTGGATGAAATTGAAGCAGGGGCCACAGACCTTGTTTTCTATCTGCGTCATGATAAAGGTGCTGATGATAAGACAGATGTTTATTATTCTAATTGGTATGGGTATGATATAAAAAATGCTTTAGAAAGGTTTAAAGAAAAAGCAGGAAATCTTCCTACTAAATTAGTTATTAAGTCGCATGAAAGTGGAAATAATAGCAATACAGAAATACCGGAAAACTATACGGAATATACTGTAGAATACAAAATTGCGTCTACTAATCAATAAATTGATATTGAATTACAAAGATTTATTTCATATAGCAATACTACTGATTTCCTCTCCGGCTCGTGCCTGGGAGGAAATTAGTTTAGAGGATAGACGAAAAGTATTTACTACTTTTGTCTATCCTATGATTGGTTTATGCGGGTTGTCCGTTTTCATCGGCTCTTTGATGAAGATGGGATGGGATGGGCCGCAAAGCTTTCAATATGCCATGACACAATGCTGTGCGGTGGCTGTATCCTTGTTTGGAGGATATTTTTTGGCAGCCTATCTCATCAATGGGTTGCGTGTCCGCATGTTTATGCTGGACAGTGATATTCCTTTGGCGCAACAGTTTGCAGGTTATGCACTGGTAGTGGTGTTCATGCTGCGGATTGTTATCGGCATATTGCCTGATTTTGGTATTATGGCTCTGTTGCTCCAATTCTATATCGTGTATGTTGTGTGGGAAGGAAGCAAAAAGGTGATGCAGATAGCGGAAAAAGACCGTTTGCGTTTCACCATTCTTTCTTCTATTTTGTTAATAGCTTGTCCGGTGGCCATTGAATGGATATTCAATAAGCTGACGGTAGTGCTAAACTGATAAATGTTATGAAACAAGCTCCTGTAAATATAAAGAATAAGCGTGCTACGTTCGATTACGAACTGACGGACACCTATACGGCTGGCATTGTGCTTACGGGCACAGAAATCAAGTCCATCCGGTTGGGGAAAGCAAGCTTAGTCGATACGTTCTGTTACTTTGCCAACGGCGAATTGTGGGTGAAGAACATGCATGTGGCCGAATACTTCTATGGTTCGTACAACAATCACAATGCACGTAGGGAGCGCAAGCTTTTGTTGAATAAGAAGGAACTTGAAAAACTGATGCGCGGCACGAAAGATCCGGGTTTCACCATTGTTCCCGTGCGCTTGTTTATCAATGAAAAAGGGCTGGCCAAACTTGTGGTGGCACTTGCCAAAGGTAAGAAGCAATATGATAAGCGCGAATCACTGAAGGAAAAAGATGACAAACGCGATATGGCGCGTATGTTTAAAAGATAATATGAGTAAACTTGGTAGTTTGGTGCGTGAGCGCATCCTTATTCTGGATGGTGCAATGGGCACCATGATACAGCAATACAACTTGACAGAGGAAGATTTTCGGGGTGAACGCTTCTCGCAGATTCCCGGACAGATGAAAGGTAACAATGACCTGCTTTGTCTGACACGCCCCGATGTGATACAAGACATTCACCGCAAGTATCTGGCGGCAGGTGCGGATATTATCGAAACAAATACATTCAGTTCCACCCGCGTCAGTATGGCCGATTATCATGTGCAGGACTATGTGCGTGAGATGAATCTTGCCGCAGTGCGCCTGGCACGCAAAGTGGCAGATGAGTTTACTTCTCTTACTCCCGACAAACCCCGTTTTGTGGCAGGCTCCGTAGGACCGACGAACAAGACCTGCTCCATGAGTCCCGATGTGAACAATCCGGCCTTTCGTGCCTTGAGCTACGATGAACTGGCCGATGCCTACCGTGAGCAGATGGAAGCATTGCTCGAAGGTGGTGTGGATGCTTTGCTGATAGAAACCATTTTTGATACGCTGAATGCCAAGGCTGCTATTTTTGCCGCCGGGCAGGCGATGGAAACTGTAGGAGTTCATGTACCCTTGATGCTCTCTGTGACTGTTTCTGATATTGGAGGGCGTACTCTGTCGGGACAAACTTTGGATGCTTTTCTCGCCTCCGTGCAACATGCCGATATTTTTTCAGTTGGGTTGAACTGCTCCTTTGGCGCCCGCCAGCTGAAACCTTTCCTGGAGCAGCTTGCTGCCCGTGCACCTTATTATATCAGTGCTTATCCCAACGCCGGACTGCCCAACAGTTTGGGCACATACGACCAGACTCCTGCCGATATGGCACATGAAGTAAAAGAGTATATCCATGAGGGATTGGTGAATATTATCGGTGGTTGTTGCGGAACGACAGATGCCTACATTGCCGAGTACTCCTCGCTGATTGCCGGTGCAACGCCCCATCAGCCGGTTCCCAGACCGGAAAATCTTTGGCTCTCCGGGCTTGAACTTCTGGAAGTGAAGCCGGAAAATAACTTCGTGAATGTGGGTGAACGCTGTAATGTTGCGGGTTCGCGCAAATTCTTGCGTCTGATTAATGAAAAGAAATATGACGAGGCGCTCAGCATTGCCCGCCAGCAGGTGGAAGACGGTGCGCAGGTCATCGATATAAATATGGACGACGGACTGCTGGATGCTCAAGTGGAGATGACGACTTTCCTCCATCTGATAGCTTCGGAACCGGAGATTGCCCGCGTCCCCGTCATGATAGACTCCTCTAAGTGGGAAGTGATTGTGGCCGGATTGAAATGCTTGCAAGGCAAGTCCATCGTCAACTCCATCTCCTTGAAGGAGGGGGAAGATAAATTCCTGGAGCATGCGCGTACCATCAAGCAATATGGTGCGGCAGCCGTGGTGATGGCTTTTGATGAAAAAGGGCAGGCAGACACGTACGAACGTAAGATTGAGGTCTGCGAACGGGCATACCGTCTTTTGGTGGACAAGATAGGTTTCAATCCCCATGATATAATTTTCGACCCGAATGTACTTGCCGTGGCAACCGGTATGGACGAGCACAACAATTATGCTGTAGACTTTATCCGTGCCACCGGATGGATACGCAAGAATCTGCCCGGTGCGCATGTCAGTGGAGGAGTGAGTAACCTTTCCTTCTCTTTCCGCGGCAATAATTACATTCGCGAGGCGATGCATGCCGTATTCCTTTACTATGCCATCCGCGAGGGCATGGATATGGGTATCGTCAATCCGGCTGCCTCCGTTCTTTACACCGATATTCCCGCTGATATATTGGAGCGCATAGAGGATGTGGTCTTGAACCGTCGTCCCGATGCTGCCGAGCGCCTGATAGAAACTGCCGAACGCTTGAAAGCGGAAGCAGAGGCGGCAAAAACTTCTGGAGGAGAGCGGCAGGCTGCCGCCCATTCCCAACTTGCCTGGAGAGAGGGGACTCCTGTGGAAGAACGGTTGAAGTACGCCTTGACAAAGGGTATCGGCGATTATCTGGAAGAAGACCTTGCCGAAGCGCTGAAGCTGTATCCCAAGGCTGTTTCCATCATTGAAGGTCCGTTGATGGCAGGCATGAATCATGTCGGCGACTTGTTTGGGGCAGGCAAGATGTTCCTGCCGCAAGTAGTGAAGACGGCGCGCACCATGAAGAGAGCGGTTGCCATCCTCCAGCCCGTAATCGAGTCGGAGAAAGAAGAAGGTGCGACTGCTGCCGGGAAGGTGCTGCTGGCTACGGTGAAAGGTGATGTGCACGACATTGGCAAAAATATAGTCTCGGTAGTAATGGCCTGCAACGGCTACGAAATAATAGACCTTGGCGTCATGGTGCCTGCCGAAACCATTGTACAGCATGCCATAGAGGAAAAGGTAGACATGATAGGATTGAGTGGCTTGATAACCCCTTCGCTGGATGAAATGGTGCATGTAGCCATTGAGCTGGAAAAGGCAGGTCTGGACGTTCCTCTGCTGATAGGTGGTGCCACGACTTCACCGCTTCACACAGCTCTGAAAATTGCTCCGGTCTATCATGCTCCCGTAATCCATCTGAAGGACGCTTCACAGAATGCTACAGTAGCAGCCAAGCTGATGAATCCTAAGACAAAGGAGGAGCTGGAAGAAGAACTGCATGAGAAGTATCGGCAGTTGTGCGAAAAGAACCGGGAGAAACAAGTGACAACCGTTTCCCTGGAAGAAGCGAGAAAGAACAAACTGAATCTGTTTTAAATAGGAAGGAAAATAAGGATTAGGGATTAATCCTTAATCCCTATTTTTTTATCTTCTTCTTGTATTGCTCGAAGCGTGACGTAATATCCCTTACGAAGTTATAAGTTTCAATGCCACGGAAATAGCCGTTTTTGCAGACGGGGTCGGTGAAGTATTCCTCATTGCTTTTTAGCAGAATGAAGTTTTCTACATTATCACGCCAGACATATTTGTTTTTGCCGTATTTTTCGGCCAGTGCCATGGCATCCAGCACATGGCCGATACCGGAATTATAAGATGCCAGCACAAAGTTGATGCGTTCTTCCTGGGGTATCTTGGAAAAACTTTTGGCTGTGGCGCCTATGTATTTCACGGCAGCCTTTATACTCTCTTCAGGGTTCTGTTCCTTTCCTTCGGGTAGCCCCATAGCCCTGGCTGTGACAGGCATCAGTTGCATCAGCCCCCTGGCACCGGCCCAGGATACGGCGGTGGAGTCGAAGTTGGACTCAGTATATGCCAGAGACGCCAGCAGGCGCCAGTCCCAGTCTATCTTGGGAGCATATTTCTTGAACAAATCATCGTAATGGGAAATTTTTCCTTCGCGCAGGGAGAGGATAGGAGAGTGGGGAATGGCCTTGCCGATTTCAAAATATCGTTTCATACTTGCCGTATAGGCAGGTGAAGTCATATTCTCCTCGTGCCATTTGTTGGCGGCGGCTGCCAGTTGCGGACAGTCTTTCCGGACTGCCCACGATGCACGCTGGTCAAAGCTGATGGAGAGTCCGATATTCAGGTTGGGGTAATAGGTCGTATTAAGCTGTGCCACATCATTGTCTGCTACGGTATAGGGGATTTTCCCTTGTGCCACTTGGGTGATGAGGTCTTCTGCACTGATACTGTCGTTGGTCACTTTATGGATGTGGATACCTCCTCCGAGCTCTTCGTCCAGATTGACCAGCCGTTCATAATATTTTCCGGGCTTCACATATACATCTTTCCCGATGAGTTCCGTTACGTCTTTCAGTGGTTTGG
>NZ_JBCNZM010000077.1:7154-9283 GCF_040227615.1 Bacteroides sp. RTP31139st1_H2_RTP31139_211217
CTTTCAGTGGTTTGGTGCGTCCGCCGTTACGTTGCACGATGACTTGGTGCGTGATGACCTCTTCGCCGCAATAAAGCAGGCTGTCTTTCCATTCCTTGGTGATGGGAAGGTTGTAGGCTATGAGGTCTCCCTTGCCTGCCAGCAACTTCTCTATGAGTTCGTGCACATTCCGGGCTACCTCTATTCTCAGCTTCACTCCCAGGCTCTTGGCAAACTGTTCGCTCAGCTCATACTGGAATCCCATGTCCTGGCCACGGTAGATGAAGTAGGAAGTGGAACTGTACAGTGTCAATACGACCAGTTCTCCGCTGTCCTTTATCTGTTGCAGGTCATCCGCTTCTTCTTTTTCGGCAGGATGTCCTCCACGGCATCCTGCGATGCAGCACAACAACAACAGCAAGATAATTGGGACGGGAGAATTGATAATGGATGATTTATGTCTGGCGAAAGAAAACAGGCTGTTCATATCTCATAGGGTTTAGTGCGTTCTTAATCCTCCATTATCAATTCTCCATTACAAATTAACTCCCCAAGTGCTTCTTGATGTACATGGTCAATATATCAATGGCCACCTGGTTGTTTCCGCCTTCCGGCACAATGAGGTCGGCGTATCGTTTGCAGGGCTCTATGAATTGCTGGTGCATGGGTTTTAGTATGCGTGTATAGCGCTCCATGACGGCTTCGGCCGTGCGTCCGCGTTCCACCACGTCACGCTGGATTACACGAATTAGGCGTTCGTCGGGGTCAGCGTCTACAAATATCTTGAGGTCCATCATGCTTCGCAGCTTCTTGTCGCACAAGGCAAGGATACCTTCTATGATGATGACTTCCCGGGGCTCGATATGGATGGTTTCGGGCTGCCGGGTACACGTCAGGTATGAGTAGGTGGGCTGTTCTATGCTTCTTCCTTCGCGCAGCATGGCGACATGCCTGGAAAGAAGGCTCCACTCGAAAGCGTCGGGATGGTCGAAGTTGATGTTCTGCCGTTCTTCCACGGGCACATGGCTGCTGTCCTTGTAGTAAGAGTCTTGTGGCAACAATACCACTTCACCAGCCGGTAGGCTTTCGATAATTTTACGTACGACGGTGGTCTTTCCCGAGCCGGTTCCGCCTGCAATTCCTATTATTAACATCCGTTTAAGTGTATATTTGAAACAAAACCAGTATTTTTGCAGTTGTTAAAACAGCCGCTTAGGCTGACAAATATAGTGATAAATCATTTAAATGGCAAAGTTATGGTAAAGCACATTGTATTATTTAAGTTAAAAGATGAGGCACCGGCTGACGAAAAGTTGGCTGCGATGAACAGTTTCAAGGCAGCTATCGAAGCGCTTCCGGCTAAAATATCCGTTATCCGCAAGATTGAAGTCGGATTGAACATCAATCCTGCCGAGGCTTGGAGCATCGCTCTTTACAGTGAGTTCGATACGTTGGATGACGTGAAATACTATGCTACCCATCCCGACCATGTAGCTGCCGGCAAGCTTATCGCAGCTGTGAAAGAGAGCCGTGCCTGCGTGGACTACGAGATAATTGAAAATTAAAAATTAAATCAGAGAACATGAAGAAATTACTGTTCCCTTTCGTTCTGTTGCTCTTCGCTGTGGCGGTGCAGGCACAGATACAAGACCCCGTCAAGTTCAATTCCGAACTGAAGATTTTGGCTGCCGATGAAGCGGAGGTCGTTTTTACGGCTGCTATTGACAAGGGCTGGCATGTCTATTCCACCGACTTGGGCGATGGAGGGCCTATCTCGGCGACTTTCAATGTGGAGAAAATATTCGGAGCGGAAGTGGTTGGCAAACTGAAGCCCGTAGGCAAGGAAATCTCTACTTTCGATAAGTTGTTCGAAATGAAGGTGCGCTATTTTGAGAATACGGCGCAATTTGTGCAGAAGCTGAAGTTGACGGGTGGCGCTTATCAGATAGAAGGCTATCTGGAATATGGCGCTTGCAACGATGAAAACTGCCTGCCGCCCACACAAGTTCCTTTCAAGTTCTCCGGCAAGGCAGAAGGGGCTGCCAAAGAAGCTGCCGCCGCTGCCGCTGAAACGAAAGCCGAAGAACAGCCCGCAAAGCAGGAGACTGTCTCCGGCACGGCTCCCGTGGCTGCCATCGGCGGTGCGGACG
>NZ_JBCNZM010000077.1:9293-22086 GCF_040227615.1 Bacteroides sp. RTP31139st1_H2_RTP31139_211217
AGGTGGCGGACAAGGTGGACCTATGGAAGCCGGTCATCAGTGAACTGAATTCTTTGGGCGAAACCACTTCGCAGGAAGACATGTCCTGGATTTATATTTTCATTACGGGATTTGCCGGTGGACTGCTGGCGCTCTTCACCCCCTGTGTATGGCCCATCATCCCGATGACGGTCAGCTTCTTCCTGAAACGCAGCAAGGACAAGAAGAAGGGCATCCGCGATGCGTGGACGTATGGCGCTTCCATCGTGGTGATTTATGTGACGCTCGGACTGGCAATCACGCTTGTTTTCGGAGCCAGCGCACTGAACGCACTCTCTACGAATGCAGTATTCAATATCCTTTTCTGCCTGATGCTGGTGGTGTTTGCGGCTTCCTTCTTCGGAGCGTTCGAGATAACGTTGCCCTCCAAGTGGAGTACGGCTGTAGACAGCAAGGCCGAGGCGACAAGCGGTTTGCTCAGCATCTTCCTGATGGCATTTACCTTGTCGCTGGTATCTTTCTCCTGCACGGGACCCATTATCGGATTCCTGCTGGTGCAGGTTTCCACGACGGGCAGCGTGGTGGCTCCCGCCATCGGCATGCTGGGCTTTGCCATAGCTTTGGCATTGCCTTTCACGCTGTTTGCCCTGTTCCCGTCCTGGTTGAAGTCCATGCCCAAATCCGGCGGATGGATGAATATCATCAAGGTGACGCTTGGCTTCCTGGAGCTGGCTTTTGCCCTGAAGTTCCTTTCGGTAGCCGATTTAGCTTACGGTTGGCGCATCCTCGACCGTGAAACGTTCCTTGCTTTGTGGATTGTACTTTTTGCACTGCTTGGTTTCTACTTGTTGGGCAAAATCAAGTTCCCGCACGATGATGACGATTCAAAGGTTAGTGTACCCCGTTTCTTTATGGCGTTGGCCTCACTGGCATTTGCGGTGTATATGGTTCCCGGTTTGTGGGGAGCGCCGTTGAAGGCGGTCAGTGCCTTTGCGCCGCCCATGCAGACGCAGGATTTCAACCTTTACAATAATGAGGTGCATGCCAGGTTCGACGATTACGACCTCGGTATGGAGTATGCCCGCCAGCATGGCAAGCCCGTGATGCTCGACTTCACCGGCTACGGCTGCGTGAACTGCCGTAAGATGGAGCTTGCCGTATGGACCAACCCGAAGGTGAGCGACATCATCAACAACGACTATGTGCTTATCACGCTTTACGTCGACAACAAGACACCGCTTCCTTCTCCCGTGAAGATTGTGGAGAACGGCACGGAACGCACGCTGCGCACCGTAGGCGACAAATGGAGCTATCTGCAGCGTGTCAAGTTCGGCGCCAATGCGCAGCCCTTCTACGTGCTGATTGACAACGAAGGCAAGCCGCTCAACAAGTCTTACTCCTACGACGAGGATATACCTAAGTATATCGAGTTCCTGCAGACCGGACTGGAGAATTATAAGAAAGAGAAATAAATAGAATTGGAAAAAGGATGCTTGTAAAAAGGTATCCTTTTTTCACTAAATCCCCTTTTTGTATGAAACACATTATAGACATTGATACTTGGGAACGCCGGGATAACTACGGCTTTTTCCGCAATTTTGTAAATTCCTGGTATTCCGTCACCACAGAGATTGACTGCACGGAAGCCAGTGCTGCAGCCCGGGCTGCAAAGCGCTCCTTTTTCCTTTATTATCTGTATGCTGTGGTGCGTTCGGCCAATGAAGTCGATGAACTCCGTTACCGTACCGACAAGGAAGGCCGGGTTGTTTTTCACGACCGGGTGGACATCATTTCTCCGATAGCCGTTCCTGGGAAAACATTCTATACCGTGCGCATTCCCTATTACGAAGACTTTGAACGTTTCTATGCCGAAGCCTACGCCTTGATAACAAACATGCCCGAGGACGGTGACCCTTATGGAGCCGAAAAGATTCTTGCCGAGCAAGGCGATTACGATGTGGTCCATCTGAGTGCGGTTCCCAAAATGTATTTCACCTCGATAACCTATACACTTGCCGAAGCAGGCAACGGTTGCAGTTATCCGTTGATGACTGCCGGCAAGGCCGTATCTCGTGAAGGCCGTCTGGTATTTCCTCTTTCCATTTATGTGAACCATGCTTTTGTCGACGGTTCTCATTTGACCTCCTTCTTCGGAAAGGTGGAGGAGTATTTGAAAGAGATTTCACATAAATGAATCACCCCAAATAAATAATCTATGAAACGCTTATAAGGGTGTTTTTTCATGCTACAAATATATATATGATGCCATACATATATGGCAACTTTGAATTGTTTTTTGTATCTCGGTTTCTGTTTTTTAAGTATCATTGAAAAATCGGAAATGTGCAGACAAGATTTGTAGTATTACAGAATTGTTACAGAATTTATCCTTACCTTTGACACTTTAACAGAATAAGCGTATGGTAAGTAATATATCTTCATGCACGAAAGTACTTGTTTTGCCGATAGTTCTATGGGTTGTTTCGTCTTTTTCCCTGCGGGCGCAGGAGAAGGATTTTGCCACTTGGGCGAATGCCGGTTTCGAATATAAGTTGAAGCCGGCATTTACTGTTTCCGGTGGGCTGGAGTGGCGTACAAAGGATGATTTGGGAAAGACAGACCGGTGGGGGCTGAAGGTGGGGGGAAGCTATAAGCTGTTGCCTTTCCTGAAGCTTGGAGCTGGGTATGAGACGCATTACCGCAATCGGGGGGCAGATGGCTGGAAGTTCCGGCACCGCTACCGTTTGGAAGGCACTCTGTCTGCCCGTGTGCAAAGGGTGAAACTGTCCTTGCGTGAGCGCTTTCAGTATACGTTCGATGGGCATAGAGATGAGTTCCGCTTGCGCTCGCGTGCGAAGTTTGCCTATGACATTCCGAAGTGCAAGCTGGAACCGTATGCTTCGGCCGAGATGTATAATGGTTTGAATAAGACAGAGCACTTCGGAGTAAAGCGGATGCGCTATCGTGGGGGTATTACGTTGCCCTTGTCCGAGCGCTGGGAGGTGGACATCTTCTATTGCAGGCAATGGGAGAAGGATAAGCGGAAGGATATAGTAGGGGTGGAGTGTGTTTATAGCTTTTGAGGGGAGATGAGGGCTGAAAGCCTTTTTTACTTTTTGTTCTTCCGGTACTCCTTTTTCAGATAAAAGTTGAATCCGGCATATATTTGGAGGGTACCGAACCCGTTGTTTAGGGAGAAACTGTTTTTGTAGTAGTCGTATGTCCGTCCTACGAATGAGGTACCCACGAAGTGTTTGCTGTTGTTGTATACCACACCTGCACGCAGAATGAAGTCGATATTGAAATTCTTGTACCAGTCGTCCGCTTCCCGCTCTTCTGTCTTCTCTATGCGTGATGTCTTGTAGGCGACAGCCGGATTGAACGACAGGCATGCGAGGCAGTTGCGGGCAAACACCCAATTGTAGGCATAGCCGGCGTTGAGGCTGATGTTCGTGTATTTGATATGTTTCACCTTCATACCCGGGTTCATGGTTTCCTGAATGATTTCGGGCAGCTTGGTATAGTCGAAGTTCAGATTGTGGGTGGATACGGAGAATCCGGCAATGAAAGAACCTGCATTGCAGCGCTGGTTGGTGGACTGGCTGAAGGCGGCTGGATAGGAGAAACGTCGATTGTTGAAAATGTAATACAGATTTAATCCCTTCATCTTTACTTTCAATCCGTTGAAGTCTTCGGAATAATTGGAGGGAATCTCGTCGGAAAAGCCGGATACCTTGTGTATCTTATAGTCGTTTCCGGTGCTGCGATAGAAAATGTCGACTCCCAGTTTGGAACTGTAAAGACTGAGATCAAACTCCGTACCGCGCTTTTTCTTGCTTTTCTTTCCGTAGAGCCAGTCCGTATCGACAGCCCATCCCAGGAATATCCAACGCCATCCGAAGTAAGCGCCTATCTTGTTGTGAGGGTTGGGCGAGAAACGGAGCCGCTGGTCGTCATTGCCCACGGAGTAATACTCGTAATTGGTGAAATGGTCGAGCATCAGGGCGTAATTGTATCGGTTGGGACTGATATAGGTAGTGTCGAAGTCGCTGAAGTTGAGGAATTTCTTCAATGCTTTTCCGAAGGTGTTTTTATATACGATGCTGTCGCATGCGACAGAACCGTTCTCCTTGTTTTGCGCAAACAATGAGAATGTAAATAATATCCATAAGCAGAAAAAGGCCCCTCTTTGCATCTTGTTGTTCTCTCTCATTTATACAAAGCTAAATAAAATAACCGGTTTTTGAACAGTATCCCGCTAATTTTTCTCTGAAAAAGGCATCAATAATTTGTAGTTCCCAATCGGAATGACTAATATTGAACGTCTTATTGAGAGACTTTATGAATCAAAACCAGATAAAGAAGAATACGATATGAAGAAGATTATCAATCCGTGGAAAGATATGGAGGGCTACAACTGTTTCGGTTGCTCTCCCGACAATGAAGCCGGTGTGAGAATGGAGTTTTATGAGGACGGTGACGAGGTGGTGAGCATCTGGAAGCCGCGTCCGGAGTATCAAGGGTGGCTGAATACGTTGCATGGAGGCATCCAGTCCGTATTGCTGGATGAAATCTGCGGCTGGGTCGTGTTCCGCAAGCTGCAGACCGGCGGGGTGACATCGAAAATGGAAACCCGCTTCCGCAAATCCATATCGACCAACGACACGCATGTGGTGCTGCGGGCTTCGCTTCGCGAGCAGAAGCGGAATATTGCTATCATAGAAGCACGCCTGTATAATAGCATGGGCGAACTTTGCACAGAAGCCACTTGCACCTACTTTACCTTTCCGAAGGAGAAGGCGGAAGCGGAAATGCATTTCCATAGCTGCGAAGTAGAGCAGGAGGAAATATTGCCGTTGATTTAATTGTTTCACCACAGATTACACAGATTTGCATAGATTGGAATAAAAATAATCTGTGCAAATCTGTGTAATCTGTGGTGAACTAAGATGAATTTGAAAGAAAAAATAAACTTTTTGTGATAAATCTTTTGGAGTTTCAAACTTTTAGTTTACTTTTGTCGCATTAAAATCCAAAAAATATGAAGAATATCGTTGCACATCATCACCATCATCATCCTAACGAATAACTCGGTGGGCGTATGAGTGTATATGTACAACAGATGACATAACAGACGAGGCTTGCCGAATATTGGTAAGCCTCGTTTTGTTTTCTGTCATCTCATTCAAAATAGTAAATAGTAAATCGTAAAATAGTAAATAACCTTATGTTAAGAATTGCAGTACAAGCTAAGGGTCGTCTGTATGACGAGACCATGTCGTTTTTGGGAGAATCGGATATAAAGTTGAGTGCCATGAAGCGCTCGTTGTTGGTGCAGTCGTCAAACTTTCCTCTTGAAGTGTTGTTTCTGAGGGATGACGACATTCCGCAGTCTGTGGCTACCGGAGTGGCTGATATAGGAATTGTGGGTGAGAATGAATTTGTTGAGAAGAATGAGGATGCAGAGATAATCAAGCGTCTGGGATTCAGCAAATGCCGTCTGTCTCTTGCCATGCCGAAGGATATTGAGTATCCGGGGGTGAAGTGGTTTCACGGAAAGAAGATTGCGACATCTTATCCGGGTATCCTTTCCGGCTTTTTGAAAGAGAATGGGGTGAATGCGGAGATACACGTCATTACGGGGTCGGTAGAAGTGGCGCCGGGCATCGGTCTGGCAGATGCCATTTTCGATATTGTAAGTTCCGGTTCTACGCTGGTGAGCAACCGCCTGAAGGAAGTGGAGGTTGTGATGAAGTCCGAAGCCCTGCTGATTGGTAACAGGAACCTGAGCGAGGAAAAGCAAGAGATATTGAGGGAGCTGTTGTTCCGTATGGATGCCGTGAAGACAGCCGAAGATAAGAAGTATGTGCTGATGAATGCCCCGAAAGAGAAACTGGATGAGATTGTCTCTGTACTTCCGGGCATGAAGAGCCCCACGGTGATGCCTTTGGCACAAGAAGGCTGGTGCTCAGTACATACCGTACTCGACGAGAAGTGTTTCTGGGAGATTATCGGAAAGCTGAAAGCGCTGGGGGCAGAAGGCATTCTGGTGCTGCCGATTGAGAAAATGATAATTTAAAGCCTCGAGGATGTGTCAAAAGTATATAAACGCTTTCTTTATGTTACGACATTAGGTGCGAATTACGCGAAATAGCGCGGATTCGGTAAAATAAATCCGTGAAATCCGCGTAATCAGCGCCTAAAAGAAAGTCTTCAGAGAGTTTTGATACACCTCCAATAATATCATGGTTTATGCATAAATCTTTAAAAACATGTCATTATGATATTGATTAGTAATCCCGATAAATCCCAGTGGCAAGAGATTCTGAAACGTCCGGTGATGAATACGGAGAATCTGTTTGATACGGTGCGGAGTGTTATTGACCGTGTGAAGGAGGAGGGAGACCGTGCTGTGCTGGATTATGAAGAAAAATTTGATAAAGTGGTGTTGGCCTCGCTGGCAGTGTCGGAAGAGGAACAGCAGGAAGCGGAAAACCTGGTGAGTGAAGACTTGAAAGCAGCTATTCGCCTGGCAAAGCAGAACATCGAGACTTTCCACGCCGCACAACGCTTTGAGGGCAAGAAAGTGCAGACTCAGCCGGGGGTGACCTGCTGGCAGAAAGCGGTTGCCATAGAAAAGGTGGGATTGTATATCCCCGGAGGAACGGCTCCGCTGTTTTCTACGGTACTGATGCTGGCCGTTCCCGCCAGGATTGCCGGATGCAAGGAGATTGTTCTCTGCACCCCTCCGGGACGTGACGGAAAGGTACATCCCGCTGTGTTGTTTGCCGCAAAAGTGGCAGGTGTCAACCGGATTTTCAAAGCTGGCGGCATACAAGCCATTGCCGCTATGGCATACGGAACGGAAAGTGTGCCTAAGGTTTACAAGATATTCGGTCCGGGAAATCAGTATGTCACGGCTGCCAAACAGCTTGTGAGCTTGCGTGATGTGGCGATAGATATGCCGGCAGGACCTTCGGAAGTAGAAGTTTTGGCTGACGAAACAGCTAATCCGATTTTTGTCGCCGCCGACTTGTTGAGCCAGGCAGAACACGGAGTGGACAGTCAGGCTATATTAATTACGACCTCTGTCGAATTGCAACAAGCTGTAAAGGTGGAAGTGGAACGCCAACTGGCCTTACTGCCACGTAAAGAGATTGCCGAAAAGTCTCTTGCCAATAGCAAACTGATTGTAGTGGACAGCATGGCAGAAGCCATTGAATTGACCAACGCGTATGCTCCCGAACATCTTATCATAGAAACCGAGGATTATCTTTCCGTGGCAGAACGTATCGTGAATGCCGGTTCCGTATTCCTGGGTTCTCTTACTCCGGAGAGTGCGGGAGATTATGCTTCGGGCACAAACCATACCCTGCCGACAAACGGCTATGCCAAAGCATACAGCGGTGTCAGCCTCGACAGCTTTATCCGCAAGATAACTTTTCAGGAGATAAAGCCGGAAGGATTAAATATCATCGGCCCTGCCATCGAGCTGATGGCTGCCAATGAACAGCTGGATGCGCATAAGAATGCTGTGAGTGTGAGACTGGGGCAGTTGGAAAATGGAAATGGAAATTGAAAGTTGAAAATTGAGAGCTGATGGCTTAAAGTAATTTTAATCGTAAATTGTCAAATCATAAATAACATGGTGAAAACATTACAAGAACTTACCCGTCCGAATATCTGGCGTCTGAAGCCTTATTCTTCAGCACGTGATGAATATAATGGTGCTGCGGCATCCGTTTTTCTCGATGCAAACGAGAATCCTTATAACATGCCGCACAACCGTTATCCCGACCCCATGCAGCGGGAGTTAAAGACAGAATTGTCTAAAATTAAAAAGGTGAGTCCCGATTCCATCTTCTTAGGGAATGGCAGTGACGAAGCTATCGATTTGGTGTTCCGTGCTTTTTGTGAACCCCGTGTGGACAATGTAGTGGCTATCGACCCTACCTACGGCATGTATCAAGTCTGTGCCGACGTTAATGATGTGGAGTACCGCAAGGTGCTGCTCGATGAGGATTTCCAGTTCTCTGCCGACAAGCTTTTGGCTGCTGCGGATGAGCATACCAAACTGATTTTTATCTGCTCTCCCAACAATCCTACCGGCAATGACCTGCTCCGTAGCGAGATTGAAACGCTGATTCACCAGTTTGATGGGTTGGTGATACTGGATGAGGCATACAATGACTTCTCCGAAGCACCTTCCTTCCTCGAAAATTTGAATCGGTATCCGAATCTCATTGTACTGCAAACCTTCTCCAAAGCATGGGGATGTGCTGCCATCCGTCTGGGTATGGCATTTGCCTCACCGGAGATTATCGGCATCCTCAGTAAGATAAAATATCCCTATAACGTGAACCAGTTGACACAGAAGCAGGCAGTGGAAATGCTTCACCGCTATTATGAAATAGAACGTTGGGTGAAGACCTTGAAAGAAGAACGGGAGAATCTGGAAGCCGAGTTCGCCGCACTGCCATGTACGGTGAAGATGTTCCCTTCCCATGCCAATTTCTTCCTGGCCCGTGTGACGGATGCCGTGAAGATTTACAATTATCTGGTAGGCAAGGGTATCATTGTCCGCAACCGTAACTCCGTGTCACTCTGCGGAAATTGCCTGCGAGTGACGGTAGGAACGAGAGGGGAGAATGAAAAATTGATTGAAGCGCTGAAGGAATATATGTAGAAGGAGTTAAAGGGAGTAAAAGGGAGTTAGAGGCCGATACTGCTGTTTTATACAAGTAATGCTTATGCAAGCAGAACTATCGGCCTCTAACTCCTTCTAACTCCCGATAACTCCCTTTATTCCCTCAAAAAAATATCCTTTAAAATGAAGAAACTACTTTTTATAGACCGTGACGGGACTTTAGTCATTGAGCCGCCCATTGATTATCAGCTGGACTCCCTGGAGAGGCTGGAGTTCTATCCGAAAGTGATGCGCAATCTTGGCTTCATCCGCAGCAAGCTGGATTTTGATTTTGTAATGGTAACCAATCAGGATGGGCTCGGCACAACTTCCTTTCCGGAAGAGACCTTTTGGCCGGCACACAACCTGATGATGAAGACATTGGAAGGCGAAGGCATCACCTTCGACGACATCTGCATAGACCGCAGCATGCCCGACGACAATGCACCGACTCGCAAGCCGCGTACCGGAATGCTTACCAAATACCTCGATAACCCGGACTACGATTTGTCCCACAGTTTCGTCATTGGCGACCGGCCTACGGATGTGGAACTGGCAAAGAATCTGGGCTGCCGCGCCATTCTTCTGCAAGATGACACGGCGTCATTGAAACCCGTTTCCGAAGGTGGCGGTGCCGCTTGTGACGGACTTGAAGATTACTGCGCCCTCGCCACCAGGGATTGGGATAAGGTTGCCGAATTCCTCTTTGCCGGTGAGCGTACGGCGGAAGTACGTCGCACTACCAAGGAGACAGATATATACGTATCCTTGAATCTGGATGGTGACGGGCATTGTGACATCGCGACCGGACTGGGCTTCTTCGACCACATGCTGGAGCAGATAGGCAAGCACGGCGGCATGGACCTCACCATCCGTGTGAAAGGTGACCTTGAAGTGGACGAGCATCACACCATCGAGGATACCGCTCTTGCTCTGGGCGACTGCCTTTATCAGGCCTTAGGAAGCAAGCGCGGCATCGAACGCTACGGCTATGCCCTTCCTATGGACGATTGTCTCTGCCAGGTGTGCCTCGACTTCGGCGGTCGCCCGTGGTTGGTATGGGATGCCGGGTTCAAGCGCGAGAAGATAGGCGACATGCCTACGGAAATGTTCCTGCACTTCTTCAAGTCCTTGAGTGATGCCGCCCGGATGAATCTTAATGTAAAAGCCGAAGGGCAGAACGAACATCATAAGATAGAAGGCATCTTCAAGGCGCTGGCACGTGCGCTGAAGATGGCGGTGAAAAGGGATATTTATCACTTTGAACTGCCAAGCTCGAAAGGAGTGTTGTAGAATCGTACAGACAACTGCTGCAAAGTTACTGCATACCTTTTGCAGTGTTGCTGCAAAGCAGTTGCAGTGACGCTGCAAGGCTTTTGCAGAGCCACTGCAGATGTATTGCAGAGCTACTGCAGATGTATTGCAGAGTTTTGCAGTTGTATATCTCTGATTAATAGATAAGTAGTGTTATGTCACATTTAGCCCCTTTGATAGCTGATTTAGCTCTGATATTGATTTGTGCGGGGATTATGACCCTGCTTTTTAAGAAATTGAAGCAACCGCTGGTGTTAGGATATGTAGTTGCAGGATTCCTTGCCAGCCCTCACATGGCCTATACACCGTCGGTGATGGACACGGCTAATATACAGACCTGGGCGGATATAGGCGTTATCTTCCTGCTGTTTGCACTGGGATTGGAATTCAGCTTCAAGAAGATTGTGAAGGTGGGAGGCGTGGCGATTATTGCTGCGTGTACCATCATCTTTTGTATGATATTGTTGGGAGTGGCGGTAGGTACCGGGTTCGGCTGGCAACGGATGGACTGTATCTTCCTGGGCGGTATGATTGCCATGTCGTCCACTACCATTATCTATAAGGCGTTTGATGATTTGGGGATGCGCAAGAAACAGTTCACGGGGCTGGTGCTCAGTGTGCTTATCCTGGAGGATATTCTTGCCATCGTATTGATGGTGATGCTCTCCACGATGGCAGTCAGCCATAACTTCGAGGGTACGGAGATGCTGGGGAGCATTGCCAAACTGCTGTTCTTCCTGATACTTTGGTTCGTCGTAGGGATATACCTCATCCCCGGATTGCTGAAGCGGTGCCGGAAGCTGATGAGCGAGGAAACCTTGCTGATAGTCTCTCTCGGACTCTGTTTCGGTATGGTGGTGATGGCCGCGCACACGGGTTTCTCGGCTGCTTTCGGCGCGTTCATCATGGGCTCCATTCTTGCCGAGACGGTAGAGGCGGAGAGCATAGAGCGCCTGGTGAAGCCGGTCAAGGACTTGTTCGGCGCCATCTTCTTCGTATCGGTCGGCATGATGGTAGACCCGGCCATGATTGTGGAGTATGCGGGACCTATTGTCGTGATTACTCTGGCGGTCATCCTCGGACAATCCCTTTTCGGAACGCTGGGCGTGCTGCTGGCAGGGCAACCGCTGAAGACGGCTATGCAATGCGGTTTCAGTCTGACGCAAATCGGTGAGTTTGCCTTTATTATAGCTTCGCTGGGCGTGTCGCTGCATGTCACCAGCCATTTCTTGTATCCTATTGTGGTGGCGGTGTCTGTCATCACTACCTTCCTTACTCCTTATATGATTCGTTTGGCAGGCCCCGCTTCCAATCTTGTGGATACGCATTTGCCGGAAAAATGGAGAAAGTTCTTGACCCGTTATGCTTCAGGTTCGCAGACGATGAACCATGAAAGTCTGTGGAAGAAACTGATATTTGCACTAGTCAGGATTACGGTTGTATATTCTATCATTTGCGTGGCGGTGATAGCTTTGGCGTTCCGTTTTCTGGTGCCTTTCGTGCACGACAGTCTGCCCGGGGTATGGGGCTCTTTGTTGGCTGCCTTTATCATCATTCTGTGTATAGCTCCGTTTCTGCGTGCTATCATGATTAAAAAGAATCATTCGGAGGAGTTCGTGACTTTATGGAAAGATAACCGTGGAAACCGGGCGCCGTTGGTGGCTACCATTGTACTGCGTCTGCTGCTGGGTGTTTCGTTTGTCATGTTCGTTATAGCCGGTTTGTTCAAGATGTCTGTGGGACTGGTATTTGGAGTGGCGGTGTTGCTGGTGACTTTAATGATACTCTCCCGCCAGTTGAAGAAGCAGTCCATCATGATAGAGAGGACATTCTTCCAGAATCTGCGGTACCGCGACATGCGTGCCGAGTATATGGGAGAGAAGAAACCGGAGTATGCGGGACGTCTGCTGTCGCGCGACCTGCACCTGACGGATTTTGAAATCCCCGGCGAGTCGGCATGGGTGGGCAGGACATTGGCGGAGCTGAATTTCGGAAAGAAATACGGCATCCATGTGGTCTCCATCCTTCGGGGCAAGAAACGGATTAATATTCCCGGAGCGTCTGTCCGCCTTTTCCCGCAGGACAAGATACAAGTGATTGCTACGGACGAGGAACTGAACGTCTTCGGCAAGGAGATGGATAAGGTGTCTGCCATGAATACGGATGTGATAGAGAAGAGTGAGATGATTCTGCGCCAGTTCTGTGTGGACGGGCAGTCTCCTTTCCTGAACAAGACCCTGAAGGAAGCAGGGATACGCGAGAAGTATCACTGCCTGATTGCCGGTGTGGAGCGGGGAGGGGAGACCCTGCATGCTCCCGACCCGCATGAACCTTTTGTAGAAGGCGATGTGGTATGGGTTGTAGGCGAGAGTGCCGATGTGTACAAGCTGGTCGGCCGGAAATGTGAAGG
Organism: Bacteroides sp. RTP31139st1_H2_RTP31139_211217; assembly: GCF_040227615.1. NCBI lineage: Bacteria > Pseudomonadati > Bacteroidota > Bacteroidia > Bacteroidales > Bacteroidaceae > Bacteroides > Bacteroides sp. RTP31139st1_H2_RTP31139_211217. Next base: position 21,683 of record NZ_JBCNZM010000077.1, read on the forward strand.
TTTCGACATGGGGTAAGGTCTACCCCATGAACGCTAATCAGAGTTTGTTCAGTATTTTGTCCATTACCCAGTTAGTCAGAGTGGCGCTTTCACCGTCACAGCCGCAGACTGACTTGCCCAGCAGGTGGTCTACCACTGCCTGTATAAGCGGTTGCTGGACGTAGGTGGGATTTTCGACAATGATTTCCTCACGCCCTCTTTCTGTGTGCAGCGCAATGGGGTCATAGGTGAATACGGAGAAACAAATCATGCCTTTGTCTCCAATGATTTCTATACGGTCTTCGCGGGCGGATTCGTGGGCGACAAAGCACCAGGAGCCGCTGCCCACCAGTCCGCTGTCAAACTGGAAACATGCGCTTAGAGTGTCTTCGGCAGGATATAGTCTGCCACGGTTACTCTTGTAG
>NZ_JBCNZM010000078.1:0-4267 GCF_040227615.1 Bacteroides sp. RTP31139st1_H2_RTP31139_211217
GGTCAAACCCGCCGTTGAAAGCCGTACCCAGGTCGCCGTCAATTCCGAGGGCAAGACCGTCGAAGCGGTCAAAGGTGTGAAAGAGCCGCTCAAGCAGGGACAGCAGGAGGCCACTCCGGCGCAAAGGAGAAATTACCGCAGCTGCAAAAAGAGCAACTCCAAAGGTGTCAAGGTATAACGTATGAAATGGTTCTACATGCAGACCGGAGCCATGCCGCTCCTGATCGCAGCGCTGGCCGCCTTATACCTCCGGCCGGGTAAACGCAGCCCCCCGGAGGAGGCAGACGACGGACGGCAGTATTACGACGGGAACAGCAACCATGTCTATTACGACCGCCGGCTGATCGCCCGTCCGGAAAAAGAGAAAGAAGAACTACAAGAAAACAACCACTGAAAAATCCGAATCATCATGCAAGTTATTATCGCAGAAAAGCCCTCGGTGGCGCGTGAGATCGCCGCCATCGTGGGAGCCACGAACCGTAAAGACGGTTTTATAGAGGGAAACGGCTATGCCGTAACCTGGGCCTTCGGCCACCTGGTCGGGCTGGCAATGCCCCAACAGTATGGCATCGCGGGTTTCCGCCGGGAAAACCTGCCTATCCTGCCATCATCGTTCATCCTCCTGCCCCGGCAGGTTCGGGAGGGTAAAGAGTATAAGGCCGACCCGGGTGTCGTGAAGCAGCTCGGTATTCTCCGGGAATTGTTCGGCATGGCCGAGCGCATCATCGTCGCGACCGACGCGGGGCGTGAAGGGGAGCTGATCTTCCGCTACATCTACTCTTACCTGGAATGCCGTACCCCTTTCGTGCGGTTATGGATCAGCAGCCTGACCGACCGGGCCATCCGCGAGGGGTTACAACACCTTCGCCCCGGCAACGAATACGACAACCTTTACCTCTCGGCCAAAGCCCGCAGCGAAGCCGACTGGATCGTCGGTATCAACGCCTCGCAAGCGCTTGCTGTGGCTGCCGGGCGGGGTGTCTGGTCGCTCGGACGGGTGCAGACCCCCACGCTGGCGATCATCTGCTCCCGTTACCTGGAGAACAAGGCGTTCAAGCCCGCCACCTATTTCCGGCTGAAGCTTTCCACGGCAAAGGAGGGCACGGAGTTCACCGTCCTCTCCACGGAGAAATTCGACGGCAGGGAGAAGGCGGAAGCAGCCCGCGCCGAGGTTATCGGCGCCCGAACGGTACGCGTCGTGAACGTGGAGCGCAAGGAGACCAGGGAACAGCCGCCTCTCTTGTACGACCTGACGACACTCCAGAAAGAGGCCAACAGCCGGTATGGTTTTTCGGCAGAAAAAACGCTCGACATCGCCCAGTCGCTTTACGAGAAGAAGTTCATCACTTATCCCCGTACCGGCTCACGCTATATATCGGAAGATGTGGCCGAGGAGATTCCGGCACTCATCGGGAACATGACACGCTATCCCCGTTTCGCGGAATACGCGAGCAGGATGGATACCGCATCTCTCTCCCGCCGAAGCGTGGACAACGAAAAGATCGCCGACCACCACGCGCTGCTTCCCACCGAGAACCTCCCTTCCGAACTGGATGCCGACCACCGCATCGTCTATGAGATGGTCGCGGGGCGGATGCTCGAAACCTTTTCCGGGGCCTGCGTGAAAGAAAACACTTCCCTTACCCTGCAAAGCGCGGGGCATGATTTCACGGCCCGCGGCAGTATCATGGTCGAGACGGGCTGGCGGGCCGTCCTGAATGAACCTGTCGAGGAGAAAGAGGAGGACATGACCCTCCTTCCCGACATCGTACAAGGCGACGAGCTGCCCGTCAAAGGATGCGGCACGGAACAGAAACAGACCCGGCCGCGCCCCCTTCACACGGAATCGAGCCTGCTGGCGGCGATGGAAACCGCCGGACGCGAACTGTCCGACGAGGCCGAACGCGAGGCGATGAAGGATGCCGGCATCGGCACGCCCGCCACCCGTGCCGCCATCATCGAAACGCTCTTTGCCCGCGAGTATGTCAGGCGAGAGAAAAAGTCGCTTGTACCCACGGACAAGGGACTGGCCGTGTATGCCGTGGTCAGGGACAAGAAGATCGCCGATGTCGCCATGACGGGCGGCTGGGAACTGGCCCTCTCGAAGATCGCTACCGGGGAGATGGACGCCCCGACGTTCCATCGCGGTATCGAAGTCTTCGCCTCGCAAATCGCCAAAGAACTGCTGGAAGCAAGAATCGACGGCGCGGAGAGTGACACAGCCTGCCCGCGTTGCGGCAGGCCCGTGGTGTTCTATCCCAAACTCGCCAAGTGTCAGAATCCCGATTGCGGCCTGACCGTATGGAGAACCGTGGCCCGCAAGGAGCTGACCGACAAGCAGCTCGCGGAACTGCTGACCAAAGGCAAAACCGGCACGATCCGAGGATTCGTCAAAAACGGCGGCGGGACGTTCGACGCGGCCCTCACGCTCGATGACCAGTTCAAGACCTCGTTCGTTTTCGAGCCACGCGATACTCCCAGGCAGGGAAAGAGGAACAAACGGAAATAATCGTTACCTTTGCCACTGGAAAAGACCTGTCATAACGAGATACGCTTGTTTGATAAGGATTTTTTCAGTGGTCGGCGCTTCGGGTGGGAACCCGGGGCGCCTTTCTCTTCCCCGATTATCAACGACCACTAAAAATTCTTATCATGCCAGACAAGCAACACCATACCCCCACGGGGGAATTGTCCTATTACGGACTTTCGTTACTATCCTACCTCAAGGACAGCCACCCGGAACTCATCGCCGAAGGTGAATTCATCGCCGAGCGGGCCGACAGCGCCGCCCAAGCGTACAGCGAGGCGATCCGTTCGGGCTGCAACCACATCGAGGCCGAAGAAATTGCCCGCGAGGAACTCTACCGCGGACTGCACTTTTCACCCTACAACACGCTGGTAAACATCCTCTGGAGGGAATTCGAGGCGGAGATTCCCGAGGATACCGCCCGGCAGGCGGCTCTACGCCTGCTGCCCCTCTGCCGCGGAGTGCTGGAGAAGTACGACCTCACGGACGACTTCGCCGACACGCCCGACTACGAACTGTTCTATACCGAACTGACGGGAACCGTCCAAATACTTCTCGAAGATGGCATTCAATAAGAAAACCCACCTCCGCCAGAATATCGACGCGCTGAAGACGGCCTTCACGCTCGACAGGGAACGGCGGGCGCCGACTCCCGAAGAAGAAAGGACACTCGGCGCATACAGCGGCTTCGGCGCCATCAAGGAAGTGCTGGAAAACCCCACCGGGAAACCGGACAAGGACGGCATGGCAACGCTCGTGGCCGAGTTGCACGAGGTCATCAGGGCGAATACTCCCGACGAACGGGAATACAAGCGCTACATGGACGGGATCAAGAACTCCGTCCTGACGGCTTTTTACACGCCCCCGAAAGTGGCAGACGCCATCGTGGAGGCGATATGGGACACGCGGATCGTCCCAAAACGTATTCTTGACCCCAGCGCGGGAACGGGGGTTTTCGTCAATGCCGTGGATTTCCACGACCCCTACGCGGAGATCACCTGCTTCGAGAAAGACCCCGCCACGGGGTTGATCCTGAAGCACCTGCATCCCGAAAAACGGGTGCGGGTACAGGGATTCGAACGTATCGAACCCAAATACGCCGGTTACTACGACGTGGCCGTGAGCAACATCCCTTTCGGGGACGTGGCGCTCTTCGACCCGTTCTTCTCCACCCATACCGACCCCGTGCGGCGGCAAGGCACACGGGCGCTGCACAACTATTTTTTCATGAAGTCCGTCGATATGGTACGCGAGGGCGGCCTGGTGGCATTCATCACCTCGCAGGGAGTATTGAACGCCGAGCAGGGACGCCCCGTGCGCGAGTGGCTGATGAACCGCTGCGAGCCCGTATCGGCCATCCGGCTGCCGAACAACCTCTTTACAGAACACGCAGGGACGGAGGTCGGCAGCGACCTGGTTATCCTGCAAAAGAAAGCCGCCACGGGGGAACTGTCCGAACGGCAGCGGGATTTCATCGAATCCCGCAAGCTGTCGAACGGCATCCGGATAAACAACCTTTTCCAGTCGTTCGACAGAGTGATCCATACCGAGGCCAAAGTAGGCAAAGACCCCTACGGCAAACCGGCGATGGAGTTCACCCACGCGGAGGGCGTGGACGGCATCGACCGGGAGATGCGGCGTATGCTCTCGGAGGATTTCAACCGGCATTTCAACGAGAGTTATTGCCTGGAACATGCTCCGGAACAGACACCCGGTACACCGGAGCGGGAATTGTCCCGT
>NZ_JBCNZM010000078.1:4277-17265 GCF_040227615.1 Bacteroides sp. RTP31139st1_H2_RTP31139_211217
GTCCCGTTCCCGTCAGGCGGAACGCCAGCGTGCCGAAAGATACGAGCCCCGCCTTGCCGGAGAAATCGTCAAGGAGATTATCGCCGACGCCCGTAACCTTCAGCAGCAGCGGGAAGAGGAGGAAAAACGCCGCGTCGTCGCAGAAATGGCGGCGCAGGGCTACCATGTCGATACCGAAACCGGGGAGATTACCCGAATCGAAAACAAACCCGGACAAGTGTTACCGGATTCTGCCGCCACACCCGCCGGAGAACCGACCGGAGAGGATCTGGCCGACTTCGGGGCCTGGTCGAAGGAGCGGGAGAATCGCTTGTGGGAGCAGCACCCGCCGAAACCCGAAGATTTCGGCATGGCGGATACTCCCGTGCAGCACGTGGGCGGAACAACGGAACCGAAACCGCGGGAGGGCTTCGCCGGGTCGCTTTTCGACACGGTGGAAACGGCGGCTGCCGAACCGGTAAACGTGCAGCAGGAACCGTTGCTGACGCTCTACGACCTGTTCGGCTTCAGCGCCGAGGAGCGGCGGCAGGCAGAACTCGGTATATCCAAGAAAAGGAACAGCCGCCGGGGAGCAAAGCGGAAGACGCCCCGGCAACCCTCGTTATTCGCCCCGGCCTCCTCTCCGGAGGAACAGAAGAGCGAAATGCCGAAAACGACGCCACCGGAGCGTGATCCCGAAGACTTGTATGCCTCCCTGAACTGGGAGGACAACCCGCCGATCAACGGCTTTTACGAGATGATGATGTCGCTTACCCCGGAACGGAGGGCGGAACTGCGCCGACAAAGCGCCCGGCAGCAGGAAACTCCGGAACAGCGGGAACGGCAGGCGGTACGCCCCCCGACGGAAGCCCCGAAAGACAGACGGAAACAAGCCGCCGGTACGCCGAGAACGGGCAGCTTGTTCGACACGTCGGAAAATCCGGAGGAGGAAGAACCCGGTAAAGAAACGCCACAGATACGGGAGGTGGATATGAAACCCCGCCCGTTCGAGGGGGAGGTCGCCCCCTATTTCCGCGAAGGGACACTCGTCACGGACGGACAAAACCGGGTCGGCTACCTGCGGGGGATTGAATCCCTGCAACCCATGTTCCACCCGCTGGAACTCACGCCTGCACAACGGACGAAAGCCTCCATGTATATCGAGATACGCGATGCCTATTACCACCTTTATAACAACGAGGCGGAAACGCTGACGGCGAACCCCGCCCTGCGGGAGATGCTCAACCGGCTTTACGACAATTTCACCGAACGCTTCGGACGGCTCAATGACAAACGCAACCTCGACCTGATCAAGATGGACGCGCGGGGGACGGAGATTCTATCGCTGGAGCGTTACATCGACGGCAAGGCACGCAAAGCCGACATCTTCGAGCGTCCCGTGGCCTTCAATCCCGATGAGATCACGCACGCCGACGATGCTTCGGAGGCCCTTGTGGCCAGCCTGAACAAGTACGGCCGGGTGGAACCTCGCTACATGGCATCGCTCACGGGAACTACCGTGGAGGGAATACTCGGGGAACTGAAAGGACGTATCTATTACAACCCGGAAACGGACGGCTACGAGGTTGCCGACAAGTTCATCGCCGGCAATGTCATCGGGAAAGCCGAACGGATCGAGGCGTTCCTGCGGGAGAATCCCGACCACGCCCCGGCCCGGGAATCGCTGGAGGCTCTGCGCGAGGCGACACCCAAACCCATCGCTTTCGACGACCTGGACTTCAACCTGGGCGAACGGTGGATTCCAAAAGGTATTTACGAGCGTTTCGCCTCCTCGCTCTTCGATACGGAGGTGAAGATCACCTTCGCCTCCAACCTGGACGAGTACGGCGTGAAGGCGGAAGCGACGAACGTGAAGATCACGGAGCAGTATGCCGTCAGCGCGCAGACCCGTAAGTACAACGGCCTGCACCTTTTGAAACACGCCCTGCAAAACACTTCGCCCGACATCACCAAGACCGTCCTCAAATGGGTGGACGGCGAACGGCGGGAGGTCAAAGTGCGTGACGGGGAGGCCATACAGCTCGCCAACAGCAAGATAGACGAGATCCGGGGTGCTTTCCCCGAATGGCTGCGCGAGCAGTCGTCCGACTTCAAAGACCGCCTGACAGACCTCTATAACCGTACTTTCAACTGTTACGTGCGCCCGAAGTACGACGGGACGCACCAGGAATTCCCCGACCTCGACCTCAAGGGGCTGGGAATAGACAATCTGTATGACAGCCAGAAGGACGCGATATGGATGGACAAACTGCTCGGCGGCGGGATAATCGACCACGAGGTGGGCGGCGGAAAGACCCTCATCATGTGCTGCGGGGCCTACGAGAAGAAACGCCTCGGACTGGCCAACAAACCCATGATTATCGGGCTGAAAGCCAACATCCATGAAATAGCCCGGACGTTCTGCACCGCTTACCCGATGGCCAAAGTCCTCTACCCGGGCAAGGAGGATTTCACGCCCCGGAAGCGTGAGCGCATCTTCCGGGAGATACGCAACAACGACTGGGACGCCGTGATCCTCTCGCACGAACAGTTCGGCATGATACCCCAGTCTCCGGAGATACAGCAGGAGATATTGCAGGCCGAGCTGGACTGTGTGGAGGAGAACCTCGAAGTGCTCAAAGCACAAGGCAGGGACGTTTCCCGCGCCATGATGAAAGGGTGTCAGAAACGCAAGGCCAACCTGGAAGCCAAGTTGCAGAAGGTGGCGCACGCGCTGGAAACACGCAAGGACGACGCCGTGGACTTCCGCCTCATGGGTATCGACCACCTCTACGTGGACGAGAGCCACAAATTCAAGAACCTGACTTTCACGACCCGGCATGACCGGGTGGCGGGCCTCGGAAATCCCGAGGGGTCGCAGCGGGCGCTCAACAGGCTTGACGCGCTGCGTACCATACAGCAGCGCACGGGCCGCGACCTGGGGGCGACGTTCCTCTCGGGAACGACCATCTCCAACTCGCTCACGGAACTGTACCTGCTTTTCAAGTACCTGCGCCCGAAGGAACTGGAGCGTCAGAATATCCGCACCTTCGATGCCTGGGCGGCCATTTTTGCCAAGAAAACCATCGACTACGAGTTTTCCGTGACCAACGAGGTCGTGAAGAAAGAACGGTTCCGATATTTCATCAAGGTTCCCGAACTGGCCATGTTCTACTCCGAGATTACAGATTACCGCTCGGCGGAGGATATAGGGATCGACCGACCGCAAAAGAACGAGATATTGCACAATATCCCGCCGACACCCCAGCAGACGGAGTTCATAGAACGGCTGGTGCAGTTCGCCAAATCGGGCGATGCCACGCTCCTGGGCCGCCTGCCGCTCTCGGAGCGGGAGGAAAAGGCGAAAATGCTCATTGCCACAGACTACGCCCGCAAGATGTCGCTCGATATGCGTATGATAGACCCCGAACTATACAGCGACCACGTGGACAACAAGGCGAGCCACTGCGCCCGTATGATTGCCGGTTACTACCGCCGTTTCGAGGCGTACAAAGGTACGCAGTTCGTATTCTCCGACCTGGGAACCTACAAACCCGGAGCGGGGTGGAACGTCTATTCCGAGATACGGCGTAAACTCGCGGAGGATTACGGCATACCCCAAAGCGAGGTGCGGTTCATCCAGGAGGCGACCTCGGAAAAAGCGCGCAAGGAGATGATCGCCGGTATGAACACCGGAAAAATCCGCGTACTCTTCGGATCGACCGAGATGCTCGGGACGGGAGTGAACGCGCAGAAACGCTGCGTGGCGATACACCACCTGGACTGCCCCTGGCGTCCCAGCGACCTGGAGCAGCGCGACGGGCGGGGAATACGCACCGGGAACGAGATCGCCAAACTCCATGCCGACAACAAGGTGGACGTGATATTATACGCTGTCGAGAAGTCGCTCGACGCCTACAAGTTCGGGCTGTTGCACAACAAGCAACTGTTCATCCGCCAGCTCAAGACCAACAACATGGGAAGCCGTACCATCGACGAGGGGGCCATCGACGAAAAGAGCGGCATGAATTTTTCCGAGTATGTCGCCGTCCTCTCGGGAAATACAGACCTGCTGGACAAAGCCCGCCTGGAGAAGAAGATTGCCACGCTCGAAAGCGAACGCCAGGCATTCGTGCGCGGCAAATCATCGAGCCGCTACAAGCTGGAGCAGATCACGGAGAAGATAGAGAAGAACAACGACCTGATACGGCGTATCGGCAAGGATCTGGAACACTTCAAGGCCCGCGTCGAGTTCAACGAGGACGGCTCGTACCGCAATCCCGTGAAACTGAACGGGCTGGAAACCTCCGACCCCAAGCTCATCGGGAAACAGCTCAACCATATCGCCGAAACGGCACGCACGCTCGACAGGCTCGAACCCATCGGGAGCCTCTACGGGTTCGAGCTGCTCGTCCAGAGCGAAACGACCGGGAAAGACGGGCTCGACCTGGTGCAGAACCGTTTTTATGTCCGGGGTGAAGGGGATTATCTATACCAGTATAACTACGGGAATATCGCCTCCGACCCGCGACTGGCGGCGATGAACTTCATCCACGCGCTCGCGACCATCGAGCCGACACTGGAGAAATTCCGGAAAAAGAATGAGGAACTGGAGAAAGATATTCCCGTCCTGCGGGAAGTGGTGGAAAGTTCCTGGCGCAAGGAGCCCGAACTGACGGCCCTAAAAGCTGACCTGACGGAAATAGACCGCAGGATACAGCAAAGCCTCAAACCGATAGAAGAGAGCGAGGGAAAGGAGGCGGAGGAGGATAACGACGTGTGCCGGGAACGGCATGACACGGCGGAAGAGCTCCCGAAGGAAGACAACACGGCGGCCCGTATTCCTTCCCGGCTGCGGCAGATTGCCGACGCCTCCGGGGGGCGCATCGTGATCGCGGGCGTGGGCAGCCCGCCGGAGAACGGCCCTGCGAAGAAAGGGATCAAGATGTAAACGAAAAGCCGACGGAAGTACAGATTTCCATCGGCTTTTTTCATATGTCCGTGAGCGTTGTCGTCACACTTCCTGCAAGAGTGTTTGCAGCTCCTCCTGCGTGGGAAGATAGGTCATGTACTGGGCGGCGAAGACCTGCTTTTCATCTTCGGGCAGCGTATAACGGACGACCGCGTCGTTTTTCTCCGCGCAGAGGACGATACCCACCGGAGGGTTATCCCCGGGATTCATCAACTCACGGGTGTAGTAATTGACATACATCTGCATCTGCCCCAAATCCTGATGGGTCAGCTCCCCGGATTTAAGGTCTATTAAAACGAAACAACGGGCCAGGTAATTGTAAAAGACCAGGTCGATGTAGAAATGCTTGTCATCGAAGGAGATACGCTTCTGTCGCGCGACGAAGGCGAAGCCTTTCCCGAGTTCGAGCATCAAGCGCTGCAAGCGGCTGATGAGCAGTTGCTCCAGATCGGTTTCCAGAAAATGCTCTCCCTGCGGGATACCGAGAAACTCCAGGATATACGGGTCGCGGATGATCTCTTTGGGTTCGACACGTCCGGGTTCGGTACGGGAAATCTCCTCTTTCACAGCTTTCTTGTCTCGGCTGGCCAGCAGGCGGTCATAGAAAAGCGTGTTGATTTGGCGGTCGAGCTGCCGGACACTCCAGTTTTCCTTGACGCACTCGTGCAGGTAAAAATCACGGGCGGCATCGCCCGACACCTTGAGAAGCGTGCGGCAATGCGACCAGCTCAATTTATCACACAGCGTGTGATATTTCGGGTAGCACTGGTAAAACTGCCTCATGTACCGCAGGTTGGTGGCCGTGAACCCGTTTCCGAACTCCGCCACGAGCCGCCTGGAAAGGGTGTTGATGACAGCCTTGCCATATCCGGCACGGTCGGTTCCCTGCTGCTCGTACTCCACTATGTATTTCCCTACCTGCCAGTAAGCCCTCACGAGGGTCGAATTGACATGATGTATCACCTTCGCGCGCGCTTCCTGCAAGATATGGCGCACATTATGCAGCAGCTCTTCCTCCCCTTTGTCGGCAGGATATATTTTATCAGTTTCTTTCATTGCTTCATTATTATATAGGCTTCATTCAGCAAACATACTGATTTTACGGCAAATATCGAGCGGTTGTACCGCCTTGTCGTGCCTTATTCCATGTATCTCCGCGTTTTTCCATGACGCCGGACTCTCGGGACAGGGCCTAACCGGAACCGGCAGGACGATCCTTTTTCAGCTTGCGGAAATTACTGAAGTTACGCTCGATGAACCGCAGGACGTCCGATTCCCGGTAGAAGGTCTTGTGATAGATCATCTCGTAAGGCAGCTCTCCCGAGGTGCGGTAACGCTGGAGTGTGCGCTTGCTGATATTGAGCATACGGCACAGGTCGTAATTGTCCAGAAGACGCTCCCCGTCAGGCAGGATGGAAAGCGGTTGCTCCACGTCCCCCGCGCACAGCTTCTCGATACGTTCCAGCCGTTCCGAGAGCCGCTGCATCCATCCGTCGAAATATTCCTTGTCCAGAAACATGGCCTACTCCTTTGGTTGGTTCTTGCGCCGCACGGAACGCTCCTTCAGCACACGGCGGATTTCCGTGAGGGAATAATACAGCTTCCGGTTGATGGCCGAATAGGTGATCACGTGATCCGAGCGGAGGCGTTGAAGGGTACGCCCGCTGATACCCAGGTAACGGCAGACCTGCTCGCCGTCCATCCATTCGTCGTTTATATACTCCTTATTCCATGCACGCCCCTTTTCAGGGAGAGAGGCGATTGCAGCCTCTATTTTCTCTATACGCCCGACAAGCTCGTTATAGGCTCGCGAACCGATCACTATGATTTTCATACTCCTTTGTTTTTTAGTCTGTTACAAAGGTCGGGCTTATATGGACAGCTTAAAACGAGGTCGGTACGACTTTTTTTTGATAATTTGCAGTGAACTGATTCTCAACGGTTCATGCGGTGAAGAAGGCAGTGTTTTTTACCGAAATCCGCGGCCCGTACTCGGTATTTTTATGGGCAGAAATGCGATAGAATACTGTGATTCAACGCTTAACGGTGTTCTAATCCGGACGGGGCTACAACGGAACACCCGTATCGGCTCCTTATACGGGTGCAAATACGGGCGTTCGGGAAAGTTCCTTTCGAGAGTTACGGGGGAAAACCGACCTCGGTTCTTTTGTTATATACAACGCTGATTATCAGTGTTTCTATAAGGAATAGAGTGCTTTACCGGTTCATATTCTACTCGGAATTGCCGTTTTTCTTGTTTCGCTTCCACGTCTGCATACGTTTAAGCAGGGCCTCTTTCGCCTTGTCAAGCCACGGTGTCGGGTTGTTTCGGATTTTCATATCGCAGAATGTCCTCGAAAGGTTCATGTCGAGGTGTACGTTGAAAGCGTTGGAAATGTAGCTGGCAAGTTGCGTGAGTGGCACATTGCCGAAACAGCCTTTACTGTCGAGCAGGTAAATAAGTTCCGTCAGATCCGTCTTCGAGTCCTGCCATGTCGGACGCACGTCAGACAATGGCAGAACCATGTTCCGGAGGTTCGTGCTCTCCAGTGATTCCAATTCGCCCATAAGATAAACCGACAACATATCGTTGGCCAGGATTTTCGCCACCTTGAAATCCGCGTTTGTCGAAAACTGCGGGTCGAGTTCATAGTAGAAGGTTTCCAGGTATTGCTCCGTGTCGGTCTGCCCGCGCAGGAAATAGAGGCTGTCCAGGTGTGTAGCGCCGCTGCGGAAATAGCGGATAAAGTCAAGGCGTTTCTGCGTGTACGCGTTGATGGCCCGAACATGGGCGTCCAGGTACTCCCGTTGTGCCTCGATACTTCCTACCGGACGGTTCATCTCGATATTGTAGAGCTTGCGGTAATAGATCAGACGGCAAAAAAGACGGGGTTTGATTTCTTTGAAGAACTTTATTTCCTCGTCATCGTTTTGAAAACGGTAGCCGATGATATATTGTTTCAAACGGTCGAACGCTTCTCCCAGGACACGTGACGCTTCAAGCGACTTTTTCAACACGTCGGTATCCCGCGATTCGATACGTTCGATACTCCGCAGGACTTCGCTGTTTAATTTTTCTATAAATGCAATCATAATCCGTCTTGTTACTTTCGCGTATAAAGTTAGCGAATCGAAAAACCGGCGGATTACGATTTTTATCTTTCTCTTCGTTTTTTTATCACGAGGCCGATTTTAATGTCAGATCCGGCCTTCCTGGCGGATGGAAGTGGGATTGCTCCCCATATTCCGCTTGCAAAAGTCCGTAAAGTGGGATTGGGCGGAGAAACCGCACATGTAGGCTATTTCCTGCAACGTGTAGTGTGTCGTCCGCAGCAACTCCCCGATACGTTCGATACGGCGCTGACGTAACCACGAGGAGGCCGAGCAGCCGAAAACCCGCTGGAAACGCCGGCGGAAGGTAATCGTGCTGGAATACCCGCAAACCCCGGCGAGTTCCGTGACGTTATCCGAGGCAAGATAATTCGATTTGACATGGGAGATGAACTCGTAATCGTCCCCCAGGTGCAACAGCTCCTCGAACTCCCCGACATCGGCGGGAGTGAGATGTTCATAAGAGGCGTCGAGCATTTTCAGCATGACAGCAGCGTTACATTCAACGGGCATACCCAATGTCTTACGGGCTTCACGCAGGTAATTCTTAAACCGCAGCCGCAGCGTGTCGTGATGCGGGTAGGAACACTGGAACAGAATGGTGCAGACCGTCCGCAGTTCATCGACACAACAGTAGCCGAAATACCACGTTACAAGACGCTCGACGTAATGGACGGCATGAAACTCCTCCGAAAGCATCAGAAGAAGCAGGAACGGGGTGAAATCCTGGTATTCCCCCGTTATGGGACGGGGTGCTTCGTCAAGCAAGGAGGCAATGTCCCGCATCAGAAGAGAATCTCCCGAGTACGCTTTTATTTGTTCGGAACTGCGGGCATAATCCCGGTAACGCGATATGACCGCCGACAAAGCATTGAACTTCACGGCGTGAACGCCTTCTATAAAGGAAGGGCGAAGACTGTTGTAAATGGATAAGTCGGTTTGCATAAGTCATTTCTATAAAACGGAGCCGCATCCCCTTGTTGCCAAAGCTCCGCAAGTCGTTACTTATGAACCGCTTGGAACACGGTACGAATCCTAATTACAAATATATCGCATCCGACAATCCGGAACAAATATCAGCAGGCAAAAATGAAAATAAACCTCGTTATTTTTGATTTTTACCTGCAATAATATTATATTTGCAAACAAATAAGAGTTGTTTGACAGCATGAGAAATATAGTGTATCAAAGCACTTTACCAATTTCTTATCCGTTGCCTATTCTCATGCGAGTTTCTTTTAATCTATTTGTAGTCAATTAAATACCTTCAGACTACATCAAATATACAAAATACCGATAATATAGCCAAGGCCTTATACGGATATAGTATAAAAATCGTGCGACAGTGCTTTTGTACATGGTTTATCTTTTATATTGTTGAATGTCAGGCTGTTATAAGTGTACAAAAAGCGTACAAAACCGTACTAATTCTTTCGTTTGCGTACTTTTTGCCGTTTTTTGAAGAAAAGTACAATTCGTGCGCTATTCGTGCACGATTCGTGCGGAATTTGTACGCTTATAAATATTTGTATATCAGAATAATATGTACTTAATTCCGCACATCCGTACGAATGCACGATTTTTTCTCTGTTTTTTAAGGTAGTCCAATTTTAAAAAGAAGAATAAAAAAAGAATAATATACCCCCTCCGGGAATTCTCATGTCTGTTGCCACTTCCATGCACGTTTGTCCGAATCGTTATTATGACGGGTTGGGGGGAGGGGGGAAGGGGCAGAAGAAAAAACTGCATCCGGCTGTACTCACGCACAGCCGGATGCAGACAAATACCTAATATGCACTTTCAAGAATACTCCGCATTGTGTTTTCCGGGAATGTCATCACGGAAAATCTTCCGGATAGAACACCTTGCAGATGAATTCATATTCACGGGGAATGGAACGGACTCCTACAGCCACACACAAGCCTCGCGCCGCCATTTCATACAAGCGCTGGTTGGTGAGTACGGCTCCACGGAAATTGTAGCTGCTGCAGAAAACGAAATAGGCCGTCGCCAGGTCTATGCCGTAGATGTCGTTCGATATGATTTTCGCTGCATCCGAAGGGATGAGTGCGAAACCGAGCCGTACTGCCAGGCGGCTCAACAGTCTCTTGCGTTCAGCCGGTTCCGGAGAAACGACCACCAATATTTTGTGCTCTTTTTTCAGCATGATTGTTTGCGTAATTCGTTGAAAATATGTATCTTTACATCATAATAAATTGACATATTCTATCCCTTTCTCCATTTCGGGATGAAGCGGTTCCCGGAAGGTTTAAAGCCGGTTGTCCGCCGCACATACTCCATATCATCCGACAGTTCCAATTGTCCTGCATACTTGTCGTAAGGCTGTTCCGCAATGAGAGTCTTCACGATGTCCCGGAACAGTTCCAGGTCTTTTTCCCGGCAACGGTCTGAGATACGGAACCGGCAGCCTTCCGGCAGATCGACACACATCAGATACACCGCATCATAGAACGCCATGAAACGTTCGGGCGCCATCTCGTAGAGCGGCATAAGTCTGGCCATGATACTGGAATGTGTCTCGCTCATCAGAATGCAAGTTTGTTGTCCGGATTGCCAACCGGTAGTTCATGCGGGTCACTCTGGGGTGTCTGCTCTCCGGCTGTCTTGCCTATGGTGAAATACTCCACTCCTCCGGACTTGTCATCTATAACCGGTTTCCCGTCCTTGTCCAGGAAGAGAGGCAGACCGCTTTTGGCGTCATACTTGTGTGGGTTGAACACCCAGCCCTTCCATTCGCAGTATTTTTTTATCTTGTCCTTGAAGGCGGTGGAAGTGATGTACTTGCGTTGCTGCGGATCATAGTTGCAGAAATTGTCATAAATCTCCTTGCGTGGGGTACGGCGACAGTGCTCCTCGCTGCTGAAGTATTCGTCCGCCCAGGATATGATGGTCTCGCCAATCTCCTGCCTTAGCTTACGCTGCTGCAGGCGTTCGCCCGGTGCCTGCACGACCCCGAATTTAAGATAGAGCTGTATGCAGTTGGCCAGCATGTTCCAGGTCAGGTTCCACTGGGTGAAGTCCCATTCGGAAAAGAACAGTACCCCGAAATCATCCATGGGCTTGTGCTTGTCATTATAAAAATCGGAGAAGGCTATCAGCCATTGCCTGTCGGTATAGCTGGAACCGGTACCGCGGATGGCATGATTGGTGGGGATATATACTTTGGGTGATTTGGCGAACGGATAAGTGATACGTGCGCCCCCCTTTTTGTTCACAGTCCAGTCTCCGGTGAGATTGGGGAACAGAAACTCGAAGTTGAAGTTCAGCATGACATCGTCGATGAATACCAGGCGTGTCCGTTCGTCGATGTCATTCCAGATAAAGCTGTCGTTGAAGATGTCCGTCCGTTTCCCGGATATATAGACTGTATCGACAACCTGGCGCATCAGCTCACCGACAAGTGACTTGCCGCTGCGTCCGTTGCTGTCACCGACTTCCGACTGCTTGCCGTCCATGCCGATAACGGCACGTGTCACGTTCGCGTCCTTGCATTCCATCAGCATGTAGCCGATGGCGCACATCTTAGAAAGCAGATGAAGATTGTTTTCAAAGATTTCACTCTCCTCAATCTCTTCCGGCCTCTTTCTCCAGGTGAAATTGCTGGTATTGATAAGGAACTGGAGATAGTGGCATTTCCTGCCTTCCGGAGAGAGTTCGTAGTCATACCTGCCGTCCTTCTCCCTGAATATAATGAGGGGGTGGCCGAGGTACCTGGCATCGGTGTTCTTCCGTTGTTCATCCCATATCTGGTGGGTGATGCTTTCATATCCCACTTCCTTGACCTCATGCTGGGTGATGTGCCAGCAACGGTCACGGAAATAGAAATATTGCTCGTCACGGGACGGGGAGATGAAGTTCGGTTGGATGAAGGCGAGCCTTGACATCTGGAACGGTCCGACGTATTGCGAGCCTCCCTTGAGTAGCTGGTTGTTGACGAAACGGCTGCAGTTCTGTTCGGCAAAGGCGAACATGAAATCGCGTGCGTCTTCCACGTCAATGGTGCGGACTACCGGCGGCTCCAGATGGATATATGTCCAGAGTTTGGTATCGAGCAGGCGGTAACGGCCGATACCCCGGTTCTGGAAAAAGGTCTTGGCGGCCACATAATCATATTCAAACACCGGCACCCTGTTACCGTTCGTTTCCTTGTAGTCCTCATTCCAGAACTTCTCATCCTCATCATAGGGTAGGGCAGATACCAATTTGCCGTTCTCGTCAAACTTCCAGGCATAGCGACCAAAGATAAATTCCGGAAGCTCCTGCAGGACCTCGCGGTGCTGCTCGGCAAATTTTTCATGGCTGTGCAGGTTCCATAATTCCCGTAGTTTCTGGTCATTCCATGTGGTGATTTTGAACACTTCCACATACTTTCCCATTCCGGACTTCTCGTTGCAGGCAAATTCCAGGTCTTCGGCCAGTTCCTCTTCATGACCGGCCAGCTTATCGGCCAAGAGGTCGTCCACTCCCTTGTCGCCTTCATCGTTCTTGTTGATGTGGCCAATGAATATTTCCACCATGATACCGCGGTTCTTCAGCATACGCATATATTCCTTGAAGTTTCGGGCAGCGGAGAAGAAACTGCGTGGTCGAAAATCAACTGGAGCATTGAACTTAATGTTACGGGAGAGGTCATTCCAGTCCGCATCAAAAATGAAAGCCACTTCCTTGACTCCGCAGACAGTGATTATCTTGACAAGATCCTCCGGCAACGCCCCTTTCTGTCCCAGGTTCTGGATGCCGCTGACCGCTATGGAGGGGATACCGTGCTTGCATGCCTTTTCCGCTTTCTTTTCTCCTTCCTGGATGTAGAGTCGTGGGAACTGCTCTTTCCTCTTGTACATCTGCCTCATGCGTTCCGGGATGTATATGGGCGTACCGCTGCCGGCAGGAGACGTGTACTTGAAC
>NZ_JBCNZM010000078.1:17275-21909 GCF_040227615.1 Bacteroides sp. RTP31139st1_H2_RTP31139_211217
CCCTTCCTTGTCCCGGTGTTCTTCCGGGAATTGCCAGCGGACGCGGTAATACACTTTGAGTTCCTGCTTGCCACGCCCCGGCAGCTTACGGGTATAAGTGACCGGCATGCCGTCCAGGTCGTAATATTCGATGATGACATCATCCCCGTCAACGATATTGCCGTATTCGTCAACGGTTCCCGGACGGAAAGTCTTCGCCTCGAAAATGCTCTGTGTATCTCCCTTCTTGAAGATATGTGCCGTCACGTCCTGATAGGTCAGACCGCTGTCAGCAAGCATACGGGCGCAGAATGTATCGACACTTTCTCCCTTGGCCTCCTTGCTCCGTTTCTTCATTTTTGTGGGTTTGGAAGGTTTCTTCTCCGGTTTGGGGTCCAGCAATACATTGAATTTGCGCGCCAGGTAATCGCATGCCTCCAGGAATTGCATGTCTTCTGCCCTCTGCAGATAGTCCAGCGGTTCTTTGCCTTTTATATCCGGGCAACTGAAGCATTTGAAAATCTGTTTGGCCGGAGAGATATGTAACTTCTCT
The DNA here is from genome assembly GCF_040227615.1 of Bacteroides sp. RTP31139st1_H2_RTP31139_211217. NCBI lineage: Bacteria > Pseudomonadati > Bacteroidota > Bacteroidia > Bacteroidales > Bacteroidaceae > Bacteroides > Bacteroides sp. RTP31139st1_H2_RTP31139_211217. The sequence goes on from NZ_JBCNZM010000078.1 coordinate 17,808, forward strand.
TGTCCATGGCATTTAGGGCATTCGCATTTATATTCGGCCCCCCGTTTGCGTAGTTCGTGGAAGTCACCGATAACATCAAGGAGCCTGCCTTTGGAAGCCTCCTTGATTCGTTTTATATCGTCTTGAGTAAAGTACATAGTTCTGTATCTTGCCGCTACGAATTACACTGTGTCCGGGTTCGGATGGTAGGACTTAAAACTTGCCGAGAAACAGCAAATACGTATCGAGTTCATTTTTCAGTCGGGCATTCTCATTCCTGAGCTGCTCCATCGTGTTGTTCCGGCAGGAAACAGCCTGGTGCAGCCGGCTGATTTCCTGCGAGTAATCAATCTGTTTCTCACTCTTTTCCACCTTCTTCAGCAGTCTTTGCTTTACTTTGCCTATTTCCTGCTCAAGATAGGCGTTCCGCTTTAACAGACTTCTGACTTGGGCCTCCATATGAATAGTGCGCTGCCGCTCCCTACGGTAATCCTTGAGCAGGTATTTGAATAAAGTTCCGATAGGGATATATGGTGTAAGATTTTCTTCCGTCATATGTTGTGGTGATTATCAAGAATGAGATTGGTGTGCCTTAAAACCATCGAGGAACATTTCGGCCATCACTATATTGATTCCGTGATGCTCCTTGAGGTTTTCTGGACGTCCGGTCAATGTCATGCTCAAATTCTCCTTATCATAATCACGCTCCACATCGAAGTATAATTCCTGCCCTCTGTCATCATGGAAAGTAATCCGGCACCTTTCCACCAATCCCCCCAGTTCTGAAGAGTCTAACCACAAGTCCGGCTTTTTATCTACCTTCAGATGACAGTAGCGGTGTACCTTGCCACTTTTTCTGATTAACTCCACTTCGACGATTGTCGCTACCTGATTGGTACGCAGAATGCGTACTTTCTGACCTTTCTTCATTGATATTTCTTTTTTATTGGTATTCATTTCATCTGGTTCTGATGCCAGTAAGAAATCATCTCACTCACATTATGAACCTTGATTTTCGCTTTGATATTCTCCCGATGGCGGTTCACCGTATAAGGTGATATGTGCAGTTCCGCTGCAATATCATCCGTCTGGCAATTGGAAGCGATGAGTCTGAAAACATTCATCTCACGGGCGGTTAGTGCCGTGTCAAGTTCCGGGCGACAAATCACTCCCTCATGTTCGCACTCACCTCGTAGTGGGCACTTTACCTCCTCGAATACGAATTGTCCATCCTTATTGATGTCAAGGTTGTATTGGTCATACTCGCCGAAGTTGCAGCGGATGAAGCGGTGAACTACCCGGAATTCATAATGCCACCTATTCATTGTACTACTGGAGTAAAGTTGCATTAACCTGGCATGTGCTTTCGGGTATCTGTCCCTGATGACAGCAAGCATGTACTCGATGGTCGGGCGGTTGTCCTCACAAAGCACAACTGCCGCATGCCCAAGTTCTTTAATCATCACATCACCTTCGGGGGTGTTGTAGAACTCGATGTTAGTTATCGGCATGAATTTCACAACGTGATGAGTTTGTAATATGTGCTTGCTCCATTTCGCGAACTTGAACTATAGCTTTGCGAATTAGTGAGGGATAAAATGTACCTTGTACATCTACTTTGTACCCACTTGTGAATTCAAAGTGTGCATAAATCTGCTCTGGAGTGTATTTCACATCGCAGACTTTTAATTCTACCTTGAAAAACTCAAAATCCGCATAGGGATTACCACCGAAGGGTATTCTTTTAAATTCCTCCATAATTTGATTGGTTCTTAATTTTGTTGAATTATGAAAATGTTCTCATATAGTTCTCTTTCCAAAGGTTTGAAGGAGTCTTTTCTTAACTTGTCGTAGAATGTAATCAATGACATACCGCTTCTTCTTAGGAACTCATCACGGAGCCTCAGTCTCGTGCTTTTCTCCATCTGGTCGTAATGGTACTTGGGTACCATTTTTTGCTTTTTCTCTTCCATAATCTTAAATATTACGATTGTTATTATTATATTTATAACGCAAAGGTTTAAAATAATAGTCTAATATCAAAATATTAATCCTATTATTTTAATCTTATATTATTATTTAAATCTAGTATAAATAGTATAACATGTTTAATCCTGATAAAATAAGAAGATTATTTGAAGATAGAAAGATCAGTCAAGCACAGTTTTTGAAAGACACAAGTATATCTAAATCAAACTTATATGTTTGGCTTAATAACACTTCGATTCCTGGTGCCGACAACCTGGAAATTATAGCAGATTATTTTAATGTACCAATAGATTATTTTTTTGATAGAGATATAAACTCTTCTGGAATTAATATAGGTCATCAAGTTAAGGGCAATGGTAATAAAATCTCTGGAGATATAACTTTAAGCGAGTGTCGCAAAGAGATAGAGCATCTCAACGCTCTATTGGAGGAAAAAGAAAGAGTGATAACTGAGAAAGAAAGAACAATTCAAATATTAATCCAAAAGCAGAAGTAATATGGATAAAAAAGCGTATCTCTATATTGTTGAAGCTGGGCAGTTCAGTTTTGAGGTGGAAATAAAAGAATTATTAGGGAAAGTAGGAGATACTATTTGCATCAGCACAGACGGAATTGACCCTGATGGATTTGACGTTAAAATAACTTGTATTGAGGAAGATTACTATGTGTATTGTTCAATGCCAGGTGTTGATTAAAACCTCCTTTCCTAAAAGTAATTTAGGTAACAAAAGATATATAATTGACTATCAGCCAGTATGAAAAGTAGTGGCAACGGAATCACAAGGAAAAAACCGCAAATGGCTAAAAAAAGCTTTTGCGGTTTTCTTGTTTTAGAATTAGAAAATGTCCGCATTTTGTCAGCATAGGTTGTAATGGGAAACAAATTGGAGTATTTGGTTTACATTGCAGGCAAGATTTATTTGCGATACCTGGAGAAAAAATTATCAATCCAACGGACTAGATATACTATAATAACTCCGGCTATGACCATACTGATAATACGTACCAACATAATTTATAGAATTAAAGATTTGTTTTTATGGAATAATAATGTGCAAAGATAATTGATTGGTGGAGAAACAAAAACTCTGGAAAGGATATAAAGATAGGAATTAACGCATATTTTCACGGATATAATCTTCTATTGTAAAATCACTCTTATATCTAGATATTTCCGGATTCTTCTCTACAGTCGTAATGCAACGTTTTTCTTTACCAAGTACCAACCGGTTTAGGAAGCTCAGGATGTCATGACGATTATCCTTCATAGGAGAATAGGATAGGGAATGTCCTATACCTTCCGCTATATAGTATGCTGTCTCTTTTTCTTTCAGTTGCATACAGATAAAGTTTGAGCCCCATAGCCCCATTTCCTCTTCTACTACTGCCTTAGTAAAAGGAACCGTGCTGTCGGCATCACCATGGAACAACATAAGAGGACAAGGGGACATTATCCATTTTGGAATACCATTGGCACAGATTGCTCCAGAAAAGGAAATGACCCCTGCATAATTGAAATTGGCAGGTAATCTGTCCGCAAAAGCCGTTTGATTGCAAATCTCATACTCTGCTTGAAGGGCAGTTATCGCACCTGCACTTGAACCGCAAGCTATAATTTGTGCAGGATTTATTTGCCATTCTACACTATGCTCAATTATATAATTTGTAGCATCACCAAAATCTTCTACAGCACAAGTGATTGCTTGTTGCAGGGCAGAAGAGAATCCTTGCAAGTCCGAATACTCCGATTTATCTATATCCTTTAATTGGGTACGGTAATCTGTTGATACTACCACATAGCCGGCTCGTGCCAAAAAATGAAAATAAGAAATGTAATCGGGATTATCTCTTCTCCCGCCTTTGAAACCTCCCCCAAATGCAAAAAGAATGACGGGCTTTGATTGTGTCCCTTGTATTTGATCAATCATTACATACTTGTCCAGTTTCAGAGTATCAACCTTTTTGATGGCAAAAATATATGTTTGCTTGTCAATATGCTGTGCATGCACAACAGTAGTTATACTCAATAATGAGCATGCCATCAAGATAAAAATAAAGTGTCTTATCCTGATATAGGTAGACACATTTACAAACTAATAAATGTGTTACTAGTATGACTTCAAAACGAAAGCTT
>NZ_JBCNZM010000079.1:0-10045 GCF_040227615.1 Bacteroides sp. RTP31139st1_H2_RTP31139_211217
TATGTAATAAAGGAAATAAAAATTGTCTCGAACATGAGGATGAACCGCCCTAAACGGTCGGCTATCCTCTAAACATTAGCACCACGTTCACAGCCCAATTGTGTGGTAGTAAACTCATTAAACGGGAGGTAAACCCGTTGAGTTTCGTTGTTGACGTGCATAAATCCACCCATCTGTTCTTGCGAAGCATTGGAACGGAACTGCACTTTTCTACGAATCCAGTCTGCACACTCTTTGGCAATTGCTTTTTGTGATAATTGGTTACGAAGGCGAAGTTCAAAGTCTGTGCCATATAAATTACGTTCCCGGTTAAGTTTAGGGATGAAAAACTCCCGTTTCTCTTTCTTTGATTTATCCTTGATGAAAGTAGGAGACGTGAAAATGAAACGCAATTGTTCCACTTGCTCCAATTCTTCTTTCAATGCTTCGTAGGCATAGATGGAGAATGAAGCCGCAGCAATAGACACAAAAGTGCCTTTGGATAACCGTCCTTTGATGTCATCCACTACACGCTCGCTTATATTGTTTATTAATTTGGGATGTTCCATCCTCGTTTTTATTAAACCTTAATTCCGCGACACTTTACAAAAACAATTATTTAAAGTACTGAGCAATAAAATATTGCCCAGTACTTTGCCATGTCAGAAGATTCACTTAAATTAGTGTTGCAAAAAAAACATAAGAAATCTTCAACAAGCATGACAAAAATAAGCATAAAATCCGGTAAACTCACTTCTTTTGGAGGGATATTTTCAATTATGGAGCAATTTGATTCTATGCTCTCATCCGTAATCAATTCAACACTTTAGCAGTCCGATGGAAAGCGAACTATTGAAATAACAAGGAATAACATTTTTTTAAGTCACCAATCAGTTTTTCATCTCATTTTGCAACAACATTTCAACCCCCCAAAGCATCTGCTTCAAGCTATCAAGCCGCCACAGCCCATCCCCCTCCCAAAACACCTTCTGAAGTGGGGGTATCTCACTATACGACTGAGGTACCCTAAGTATACGACTGAGGGTATCTAAGTATACGACTGAATAGGGCTCAGTATAGATTTCCCACCCACAGAACCACATCCGGAACAAGCGTTGGCAAAAAAACAGTTTATGGAAATTGGGAAATACCAAGTGAGATTATACCTGATTCGGCGATGAAAGTGCAGCTAAAATCTTCTTGAAACTTCGAGATTCTTGAAGAATCTATCATTCTCAGCAGCTTCCAATCACTCCCTCCAGCGTCTCTCCGTCGGCAAACAGCCTCCCATCCGCCTGCATCATCCGCTTCTTCAGGCGGAACTTCTGCTGGGACACGGAAGCGGGAGACACGGCAATGAGCGTGGCAATCTGTGCATTGCTGAAGTGCAGGCGGATAAGCATGCAGAGCTGGCTGTCGGCAGGCGTAAGCTGGGGAAAGCGCAGGACAAGGCGTTTGGAAGCGCCCTTGTATACTCTGTCAGTAAGCTTCTGCAAGTAGTCCCACTGGCTGTCCGCAAGGAATTTGGGCTGGATGCGCAACTGCTTCACCACTTCGTCTGCGTCTATCATGGCGGAAGCAAGCGCCTGCACCTGCCCGTCGAGCATCCGGACACGCTCGCCCTCTTTCCTCAACAGTTCCAGTTCGCGGGGCACAGGGTTGTCTTCATACTCCTTGAGACGGGCACGGAGTGACTCGTTTTCCTTATCCAGACGGCTGCCATGTTCCATGAGGTTTGTCAGCGAGCTATGCACTTCTTCGCGCTCTTCGTCGGTCAGCGACATCTCCTTCAGGCATTCTTCCAGTTCCTCGCGCTCGCGTTCATTGTTGCGCAAGCGCTGTTCGTTTTCACTCAGGGTGACAAGATAGTTACGGTGACTACGTTCTTTCTTGAAACGGATAAGGCTGAACAGCATAGCACCGGAAATGCTGAACATAATCACAGAAAACACTCCCCAGAAAAAACGTTCGTAACCACTGACCGGCTTCAGCCGCACATGCCTGCCATCGGAAAGCTCCTTTATCTGATTATACTCACGGTGCAAACCGGAAATCAGGCGGACGGCCCGGGCACTGTCGACAGCACCGCATTGCACCAACGAGTCAGCATGAGAAAGGGACTGTTCGTAGTTCATCAAAGTTCTATCGGCAGGTTTCGAGCAGGCTGTCAGCCCCAGAAGGAGAATCAGCAGGAGAAAAAGGAAGGTATGTTTCATCTTGAAATTTTGTGTTTATAATAAGCAAGGTGTAAAATCGGTAAGGAACGAGCTTACTTCAACAGTTTTCATAATCAATGCATATTAATCGTTGCAGAAACAAAGGTAACACTTTCTTCCCACAATAAATAAAGAGGTACAAAGTTTTTCATTACTTTGTACCTCCTCTTTTTCTTCGACTTGCATCATTTATAGCCGTGAGTCAGCAAAAATCGTATAGCTTAGAACTCGCTCGTAAAGTGGAACTTGATATGCTTGAAGTCCATCTGCGCCATCTGCAACACATATCCGCTGTCCGCCAGGAACACATCCCTACCCTCGCGGTCTTTCGCCATGTACTGGTATTTGCGCTTCTTGAAGGCTTCCAGTTCAGCCGCATCATCGCTCTCAATCCAGCAGGCTTTATACAGACTGAGCGGCTCCCAACGGCACTTCGCACTGTATTCATTCTCCAGACGATACTGGATGACCTCGAACTGCAACTGCCCCACCGTACCGATAATCTTACGCCCGTTGAACTGGTTGACGAACAACTGCGCCACACCTTCGTCCATCAACTGGTCGATACCCTTGGCAAGCTGTTTCTGCTTCATTGGGTCGGCATTCTCAATGTACTTGAACATCTCCGGCGAGAAACTCGGAAGCCCCTTGAAGTGAAGCGCCTCGCCTTCGGTCAGCGTATCGCCAATCTTGAACGTACCGTTATCCGGCAGGCCGATAATATCTCCCGCCCAAGCCTCATCGACAGTTGTCTTGCGCTGCGCCATGAACTGCGTAGGCGACGAGAAACGCATCGTCTTGCCATGACGTACATGCAAGTACGGGGCATTGCGTACAAACTTCCCGGAGCAGATTTTGCAGAAAGCGATACATGAACGGTGATTCGGGTCGATATTGGCGGTTATCTTAAAGATGAATCCGGTAAATTTAGGTTCTTCCGGCTCCACCTCACGTTCTTCCGCCTTCACGGGACGGGGACTGGGAGCAATCTCCACAAAGCAATCCAACAGTTCCTGCACACCGAAATTATTCAGTGCCGAACCGAAGAATACGGGAGCAAGCTCTCCTTTCAAGTATTCCTCCTTATCGAATTCGGGGTAAACACCGTCTATCAGTTCCAATTCTCCGCGCAGCTTGTCGGCCAGTTGGGCGCCAATCTGGTTGTCCAGCTCCTCGGTATGGATGTCCACTTCCACCTTCTCCGTCACTACCTGCTTGCTGGGCTGGTAGAGGTTGAGGTTATGCTCGTAGATATTGTAGACACCCTTGAAACGGACACCGCTCTCGATAGGCCACGTCAAGGGACGCACGTGGATGTGCAGTTCCTCCTCCAGCTCGTCCAGCAGGTCGAACGGGTCTTTGGCTTCACGGTCCATCTTGTTGATGAAGATAATCACCGGCGTATTACGCATACGGCAGACCTCCATCAGCTTGCGTGTCTGCGTTTCCACACCTTTCGCACCGTCCACCACGATGATAACGCTATCCACGGCCGTCAGCGTGCGGTAGGTATCTTCAGCAAAGTCCTGGTGACCCGGAGTATCAAGGATGTTGACCTTGTAGTCATGGTAGTCGAACTCCATTACAGAAGTGGTAACGGAAATACCACGCTGTTTTTCAATATCCATCCAGTCCGACGTTGCCGTCTTCTTTATCTTATTGCTCTTTACGGCACCCGCCACCTGGATTTGTCCACCAAAAAGCAACAGCTTCTCGGTCAATGATGTCTTACCGGCATCCGGATGCGCGATAATCGCAAACGTTCTCCGTCTCTCTATTTCGTTGTTATTGGCCATATATCAATTAGTCAGTAATAATCACTCTTCCAAATTCTTCATGCAGACGGCAAGGCTCGCCTCCCAATGGGGTATATCGATGCCGAATGTCTTCTTTATCTTTGTCTTGTCCAACACGGAATAATGCGGACGCGGCGCCTTGGCAGGGAATTCGTCCGTATGCAGCGGACTTACCTTGCAGCTCTTGATACCTGCCAGACGATGGATAGCCAACGTAAAATCATACCACGAGCAGACTCCCTCGTTGCTGAAGTGATAGATGCCGGGCACGATTCCCTGGCTGATAGCCGCAAAGATGGCGCGTGCCAAATCATTGGCGTATGTCGGCGTACCTATCTGGTCGAATACAACTCCCAGCGTCTCGCGCTCGCGTCCCAAACGGAGCATCGTCTTCACAAAATTATTTCCATAAATGGAATAGAGCCACGCCGTACGGATAATCATGGCACGGCTGCAATGCTTCATCACCGCCTGCTCACCCGCCAGTTTGGTAAAACCATATACTGAATCGGGACAAGTAGCCGCCTCTTCCGTATAGGGGATGTGTCCGGTTCCGTCAAAAACATAGTCGGTAGACACTTGTATCAATGCAGCACCGCAAGCTTCGGCAGCGGCAGCCAGATAGCCCGGAGCGACATGGTTCAGCTTGTCGCAAAGCTCCTGATTGTCTTCCGCCTTGTCTACAGCCGTATAAGCGGCGCAATTCACGATTACATCTATCCGGTTGTCCTTCACAAACCCATGCACAGATTGTTCGTCGCAAATGTCCAATTCCTGCACGTCAGTGAAAAAATAAGCATGTTGTCCGTTTTCTTTCGACAACACTCGCATTTCATTGCCAAGTTGACCGTTGGCACCGGTTATCAGAATATTCATTTAATAAAGTTACACTTATATATAGAATGTTACGATGAACAATATTTTCCTCCATAATTATCAATTATCCATCAACTCCAATTCTCCCCGCTTCTCCTTGTCATAATAGTTGGCAAGCAACGAGACGAAACCGCTGATGGCCTCCATAGCCTTTGCCGTGCCCTGACTGATTTCCTTCTTCTGCAAGCGCAACAGCAGCACTCCATAAAGTGCCTCGAAACAAGTGTCTACCTCAGGCTCCTCTTTCCGGCCGCTCTTCTGGCGCAGCTCCACGATAAAAGGCAGTGCCTTGAAATAAGCCGCATTATAGAACGGATATTTCGTAGAAGCCAGCAATTCGCCATGCAGCTCCGTCAGGTTCAGAATGACATTCCGGTTGATTTGCAGATGTCCTTTTTCCGTTACGCCTTCCGCACGCATCATATCTGCCAGATTTCCATACCATTCTTCCAACGCAGGCCGTTCCTCCTCCGGATAGCGCAAAATGATGTTCTGGCGTATCCGGTCTATGTCACAGCCGTTGGCACGGAGCAAATCCTCCACCTGCCACATATATATAAGGTATTCGGCTATATTCTTTTCTTTCAGTTGTTGCGCAATCTTCACGATAAAATGTATGAATTATGATTTTTCACCTTCCCACTCAATACAGCGATTCACCCATCAGCGTAAACACCAATCCCACCACAGACACCACAATGACAATGCTCCCGATAATACGGTTCAGCATCCAGATGCCACGCAAGTTGAATTGTGTACGGACTTTATTGACAAAAAAGGTAATGCCAAACCACCATGCCAAAGCGCCCAATGCGATGGCCAAGTATCCGGTAACGGCCTCGAATACCAGCACTCCCTCACTTACAAAAGCGAAGCGGGCGAAAAGGCCTACAAAAAGGAATATAATCAGAGGATTGGAAAGCGTGACGGCAAACGCCGTTATGAAGTTATGAAAATAGGAACCCTTGTTGATGGATACCGGACGGATGGACTGTACCGGATTGCTGCGGAACGTATAAACGCCAAACGCCAACAGAAGAATGCTTCCGAAAAGTTGCAGGTAAAAGATGTTCTTGTTGACATAATCAAAAACGAAACTCATCCCGTAGCCCGTCAGCAAAGCATATGCAATATCGCTTAGCGAAGCTCCTATCCCCGTTACGAAACCATACCACCGTCCTTTATTCAAAGTACGCTGAATACACAATACTCCTACAGGACCCAATGGCGCGGACACAATGACGCCGATAATGAACCCCTTCCACAATATGTCAAATATGGTCTCTATCTGAATCATGGCTGCAAATATCGGACTTTTTTATGAGACGAACGAATAGTGTTAACGTTTTTTCGACGGAAAAGGATTTTAAGAAGTAAAGATTATCCATTTTACATATTATTCCGTATATTTACCTCCGAACTTAACAATACCCCCTTATGAAACGAATAAAAAAAACTCTAACACTCGTTTCCATGGCCGTCTTACTACTGACGGCATGCGAAGCCCCCAAGGAACTCGGTGTGGTTCCATATCCGCAGTATGCCCAAACAACGTCAAAAACAGTAGAACTGCCATCTACGGTAACCTTCTCGACCAATCTGGCGAAATCCGACATGAATGACTTGCTGGCCTATCTGCCGGACTTTGCCATCCCCATGAAGCTTGTCGACAAGAACCCTTTTGTAACGATAGAAATAACGGACGCAACGGATAATCCAATCGCTGCCGAAGGCTACAACCTGACAGTCAGCAAACAAGGTGTAAACATTCAGGCCTCCTCCGCAGCAGGTGCCTTCTATGGACTGCAAACCCTGGCACAACTTGCCCGTAACGGGAAGGAACTGCCAGTCACGACCATCAAGGACGAACCCAGATTCCCCTATCGTGGGCTGCACCTGGATGTTTCAAGACACTTCTTTAACACGGACTATGTCAAGAAACAAATAGACCTGGTAGCCACCTACAAAATCAACCGCCTGCATTGGCATCTGACCGACGGTGCCGGATGGCGGCTGGAGATTCCGGGCTATCCCCGCCTGACAGAATTCGCAGCCTGGAGAAAAGCCGCCAATCTGCAGGATTGGGGGAAATATGACCATCACTTCTGCGAGAAGGATGAAGAAGGAGCCTATGGAGGCTACTATACGGAAGCGGATGTACGTGAGGTTCTGGAATATGCCCGCTTGAGGCATGTCACCGTTATCCCCGAAATAGAAATGCCGGGACACTCGGGAGAAGTACTGGCAGCCTATCCACAGCTGTCCTGTACCGGCAAGCCTTATACATCCGGTGAAGTCTGTATCGGAAACGAAGAGACCTTCAAGTTCTTCGAAGATGTGCTGGATGAAGTGATACGGCTGTTCCCTTCCCGGTATATCCATATTGGAGGTGATGAAGCCAGCAGACGCCACTGGAAGGCATGCCCCAAATGCCAGAAGCGCATGAAGGAAGAAGGGCTCAAAGATGAAAGTGAGCTGCAAAGCTATATGATAGTCCGCATAGAGAAGTACCTCAACGACAAAGGGCGTGAAATCATCGGCTGGGACGAGATACTGGATGGAGGCCTGGCCCCCAACGCAACCGTCATGTCGTGGCGGGGTACGGAGGGTGGCATTGCCGCCGCCCGCATGGGGCATTACGCCATCATGACACCGGAGAGCCACTGCTATCTGGACCACTACCAGGATGACCCTGAGACACAGCCGCTGGCGTTTGGCGCCTGCATCCCCATCGGACAGACCTACTCCTACGACCCGGCTCCCGATTCATTGGGAAGTGATATCTGCAAATACATATTAGGCGTGCAAGGCAATGTATGGGCTGAATATCTGCCCACTTACGAACATGCCGAATATATGATATACCCACGCATCATCGCTCTGGCAGAAGTAGGCTGGACTCCCATGGAGAACAAGCATCCGGAGAGTTTCAAGAGACGTATCAACAACGAAATACGATACATCCGGACGAAAGGGTACAACCCGTTCACCTTGTCGGAACAAGTGCAGACCAGCCAGACCGTTGACTATGCCAAGAAAAAAATCATGCTGTCCCTCACCTCCGAAAAACATCCGATTGACATCCGCTACACAACGGACGGCTCCGAACCGACTGTATCTTCCAAGTTATACAAGAAACCGTTTGCCGTAAAAGACTCCATATTGCTGACCGCACGCCTTTTCGACGGAGAAAAGCCTATCGGAAAAAGCCTTCACCTGCGCACCGACTACCATAAGGGCATAGGCAAAAAGATAACCTATGCACCGGGCGGCAGATACTATCAGCATAAAGAAGTATACAAAGGCGGCGGTGACGCCGGTCTCCTCGACGGACTTCGCGGCGGCAAAAGCTACATGGACGGACGATGGCAGGGCTTCTGCCCCAATGATTTGGATGCCATTATCGACCTGGGCGAAGTGACCGCCATACATCGGGTCATGGCCAACTTCATGCAAATCCGTACCCCACAAGTATTTCTCCCTGCCAAAGTGGAAGTATGGGCATCTGTTGATGGCAAGAACTTCACCCTGCTGGGCAGTGATATCTGCAGCGAGGAAGAGGCCGGAAAGGACGTGATATTCCGTGATTTCGGCTGGATTGGCACCCCCACTGAGGCACGATATGTACGCTTCCATGCCATACAAGGGAAGAAGCAATTCTTATTTACGGATGAAATCGTCATACAATAACACACATCCGGTTTTTATGAAACAGAACAAAAAACGCATACGAGTAAAATTGCATGCGTTTTTTGTTTTCCTTTTTTTCTCCTCCCCACCGATTTTACGTATCTTTGCCCCCAAGAAGAAAAGATGAAGATACTCAAAGAAGTAACTTCAATCGTAAAATCGTAAATCGTAAAATCGTAAATATAACTATGATTCTTTTTTTCAGAACCCCATCCAAGAGTGTGATTGCCGTAGAATGTAATCACGAACTCCCCCAGGCAGACAGCGACAAACTCTGCTGGCTTTTTGGAGAAGCCACCCCCGAAAGTGAAGACAACCTGAAAGGACATTTCGTCGGCCCGCGCCGTGAGATGATTACTCCTTGGAGTACAAACGCCGTAGAAATCACCCAGAATATGGGGCTGGACGGCATCATACGCATCGAGGAGTACTTCCCCGTAAAAGATGAGAACGCAGACCACGATCCGATGCTGCAACGTATGTACAAGGGGCTGGACCAGAATGTATTTACAACCAACCGGCAGCCGGAACCGATTGTACACATCGAAGACCTGGAGGCATACAATGAAAAGGAAGGTCTGGCACTCTCCAAAGAGGAAATGGATTACCTCAAGAAGGTAGAGAAAGACCTCGGGCGCCCTCTGACAGACTCCGAAGTATTCGGCTTCGCGCAAATCAACTCCGAGCACTGCCGTCACAAAATCTTCGGCGGGACATTCATCATCGATGGAGTGGAACAGGAATCTTCACTCTTCCAGATGATAAAGAAAACTACACAAGAGAATCCCAACAAGATTATCTCTGCCTACAAAGACAATGTAGCCTTTGCCGAAGGTCCGGTTATCGAACAGTTTGCTCCGGCAGACCACTCCAAGCCCGACTATTTCCAAGTAAAGGACATCAAGAGTGTCATCTCCCTGAAAGCGGAAACACATAACTTTCCCACAACAGTAGAACCGTTCAACGGTGCGTCTACCGGTACGGGCGGTGAGATTCGCGACCGTATGGGCGGCGGTAAGGGCTCTTGGCCGATTGCCGGAACAGCCGTTTACATGACCTCCTACCCCCGTACGGAAGAAGGACGTCCCTGGGAAGAGATTCTGCCGGTACGCAAATGGCTGTATCAAACTCCCGAACAAATACTAATCAAAGCCTCCAATGGTGCCAGTGATTTCGGGAACAAATTCGGCCAACCGCTAATCTGCGGTTCCGTGCTCACTTTCGAACATAAGGAAAAAGATGAAGTCTATGGTTACGACAAAGTGATTATGCTTGCCGGAGGCGTAGGCTACGGTACCCAGCGTGACTGTTTGAAAGGTACACCGGAAGCCGGCAACAAAGTGGTTGTCATCGGTGGAGACAATTATCGCATCGGTTTGGGCGGCGGCTCCGTATCTTCCGTAGATACCGGACGCTACAGCAGTGGCATCGAGCTGAATGCCGTGCAACGCGCCAACGCCGAAATGCAGAAACGCGCCTACAACGAGG
>NZ_JBCNZM010000079.1:10085-21825 GCF_040227615.1 Bacteroides sp. RTP31139st1_H2_RTP31139_211217
GACCAATCCGGTGGTTTCCATCCACGACCACGGCTCTGCCGGACATGTAAACTGTCTGTCCGAATTGGTAGAGGAATGCGGCGGTTTAATTGACATGAGCAAGTTGCCCATCGGTGACACGACTCTGTCTGCCAAGGAAATCATTGCCAACGAAAGCCAGGAACGCATGGGCTTGCTGATTCAGGAAGAGGCCATCGAACATGTACGCAAGGTAGCCGAACGTGAGCGTGCCCCGATGTACGTAGTCGGTGAAACGACCGGCGACCATCGCTTTGCCTTCCAGCAAGCTGACGGTGTACGTCCGTTCGACCTCGCCGTAGAACAGATGTTCGGCTCTTCCCCCAAGACCTATATGGTGGACAAGACCGTGGAACGTCACTACGAAATGCCCCAATACGAAGTTTCCCAACTACACGAATACCTCACCAATGTGCTCCAACTGGAAGCTGTGGCTTGTAAAGACTGGTTAACAAACAAGGTGGACCGTTCTGTAACAGGCAAGATTGCCCGCCAACAGTGCCAGGGTGAATTGCAGTTGCCTCTGAGCGATTGTGGTGTGGTAGCTTTGGACTATCGCGGCGAAAAGGGTATCGCAACCTCTCTGGGCCATGCTCCCCAGGCGGCACTTGCCGACCCGGCAGCCGGCTCCGTTCTTTCCGTCAGCGAAGCATTGACCAACTTGGTTTGGGCACCGCTTGCCGAAGGTCTGGACAGCGTTTCCCTTTCTGCCAACTGGATGTGGCCTTGCCGTTCGCAAGAAGGTGAAGATGCCCGTCTGTACACGGCAGTAAAGGCCTTGAGTGACTTCTGCTGTTCCCTGCAAATCAATGTACCGACCGGTAAAGACTCTCTTTCCATGACACAGAAATACCCCGACGGCAGCAAAGTAATTTCTCCGGGCACGGTAATTGTTTCTGCCGGTGGAGAAGTTTCCGACGTCAAGAAAGTCGTATCTCCGGTGCTGGTTAACAATGAAAAGACTACCATTTATCATATAGACTTCAGTTTCGACAACCTGAAACTCGGCGGTTCTGCCTTTGCTCAGACCCTGGGCAAGGTAGGTGACGAAGTTCCCAGCGTGCAGGATGCCGAATACTTCCGCGATGCTTTCCTTGCCGTGCAGGAACTGGTCAACAAGGGACTGATTCTTGCCGGACATGATATTTCCGCCGGTGGTCTTATCACTACACTGCTTGAAATGTGCTTTGCCAATGTGGAAGGCGGTATGGAAATCAACCTGGATAAAATCAAGGAGCAAGACCTTATCAAGATTCTGTTTGCGGAGAACCCGGGTATCGTTATCCAGGTGAGCGACAAGCACAAGGAAGCTGTAAAGCAAATCCTGGAAGATGCAGGCGTAGGTTACGTGAAGCTCGGCAAACCGACAGACGAACGCCATATTCTTGTATCAAAAGGCGATGCTACTTATCAGTTTGGCATCGACTATATGCGTGATGTATGGTACTCTACTTCTTATCTCCTTGACCGTAAGCAGTCCATGAACGGCTGTGCCAAGAAGCGTTTCGAGAACTACAAGATGCAACCGGTGGAATTCGCCTTCATGCCGGACTTCAAAGGCAAGTTCTCACAATACGGCATCGACCCGGACCGCCGCACACCTTCCGGTATCCGCGCCGCCATCATCCGTGAAAAAGGAACCAACGGCGAACGCGAAATGGCCTACTCACTCTATCTGGCAGGCTTCGATGTGAAGGACGTTACCATGACCGACCTTATCAGCGGTCGCGAAACGTTGGAAGATGTAAACATGATTGTTTACTGCGGTGGTTTCTCCAACTCCGACGTTCTTGGTTCTGCTAAGGGTTGGGCAGGTGCTTTCCTCTTCAATCCGAAAGCAAAAGAAGCGCTCGACAAATATTATGCACGCGAGGATACGCTTTCACTGGGTGTCTGCAACGGCTGCCAGCTCATGATGGAACTTAATCTTATCAATCCCGAGCACAAGAAAAACGGCAAGATGCTTCATAACGACTCACACAAGTTTGAATCCAGATTCCTCGGTGTTACTGTCCCCACCAACCGCAGCGTAATGCTCGGCTCACTGAGTGGAAGCAAACTGGGTATCTGGGTAGCTCACGGTGAAGGAAAATTCTCCTTGCCATACGACGAGGACAAATACAACGTCGTGCTGAAATACTCATACGACGAATACCCTTCCAACCCCAACGGCTCAGATTATTCCATAGCCGGATTGGCAAGTGCCGACGGACGTCATCTGGCCATGATGCCCCACTTGGAACGTGCCATCTTCCCCTGGCAGAACGGTTGCTACCCCGCAGACCGCGTAAACAGCGACCAAATCACTCCTTGGGTAGAAGCATTTGTCAATGCACGCAAGTGGGTGGAAGCCAATAAAAAATGAACTGAACTTCCTTTTTTATAGAAATGTAACAAGCGCGGGTTATGAATAATCCCGCGCTTGTTACATTTCTATTCTTCGCTTTCTTTTTTTGCTTTTCTCAAACAAAAGCATTATTTTTGTGTTTATTTTCAACTCTCCCTCAGTACAACATTCAAAAAACCGCTCGACAATTATGAAAAAGTACTTCTTTTTCTGCATACTACTATTATTGCCAATTATAGGCATTGCACAAACATACAAATACATCGGTGTGGAAGACGGTTTGAGCAACAGACGGGTATATGCTATTCAAAAGGGACCCAAAGGTTACATGTGGTTTCTTACCCACGACGGCATCGACCGATACAACGGAAAAGAATTCAAGCCGTACAAACTGATGGATGGAGATGAGGAAGTGAATTCCATGATGAACCTGAACTGGCTCTATGTGGATTCCAAAGGAACCATATGGGAAATTGGCAAGAAAGGACGCGTGTTCCGCTATGATACAAAACACGACCGTTTTGTCCTGGTATACAAGCTACCCGAAAGCGAAGTGAAAGGACGTCCAACCCCTATCAGTTACGGTTTTGTGGATGCCAACAGCGTAATATGGCTTTGCAATGAAGATGCCCTATATCTGTACGACAGCAATACCCAGAAGGTGACATTCATTCAAAACGAAATAGGAGAACGAATTACTGATATCGCACAGATTGATTCGACCCACTTCTTCATCGGGACCGACATCGGCATACATTATGCTGAGCTGGCCAACAACACCCTCACCCTCAGTCCCTGCAACCAATTGGACACCTTGAAGATACAAATCAACGAACTATACTATCATAAACCGTCTCACAAGGTTTTTATCGGTACTTTCCAACGGGGAATATTTACCTATGACCTGAATGAGCACAAAGTCATGCATATCCCATCCGGACTGATGGACGTTAGTATTAACTGTATCCGTGCCTACAATAACAATGAAATCCTCATAGCTACAGACGGGGCCGGTGTCTACAAAATGAATACCGATACCTATGAATCTATACCATACATTGTTGCTGACTATAACCGGTACAACTCAATGAACGGAAATACCATCAATGATATCTACATTGACAGTGAACAACGCATCTGGATGGCTAATTATCCCATTGGTATAACTGTACGCAACAACCGATATGCCGATTATCAATGGATAAAACACTCTATCGGCAATAAACAGTCACTCATCAATGACCAGGTAAATGCCATCATTGAAGACCATGACGGCGATTTATGGTTTGCCACCAATAACGGCATCAGCCTTTATTATAGCAAGACGAAACAATGGCATTCTTTTCTCAGCAGTTTCGACACCGCAAGCCATAGTAAAAACCATATCTTCATCTCATTGTGCGAAGTGGAGCCCGGCATCATCTGGGCCGGAGGATATAGTTCCGGCATCTACCAGATCAACAAGAAACTACTGTCCACAGAGTTCTTTACTCCGTCTTTATTCAGTAATCTGAATATCCGGCCGGACAAGTATATCCGTTCCATTATGAAAGATTCTTCAGGAAACATCTGGTTCGGAGGGTATTATAACTTAAAAGAAATAGATTATTCCAGAAAAAATATACGCCATTTCCCGGGCTTGAATGGTATCACTGCCATCATAGAGAAAGACTCCACACATATGTGGATAGGCACTTCCACCGGCTTGTACCTGTTGGAAAAAGCAACCGGTAAGTATACCTATATCCAGATGCCGGTAGAATCCTACTACATCTACTCCCTATGCCAAGCTTCCGACGGAATGCTGTATATCGGTACCAACAATGCCGGTTTACTGGTATATGATACGACCAAAAACACATTCAGACATTATCATAGAGACAACTGCGCCTTGATTTCCAATAATATCTATACACTATTGTCTGATGGTAAAGGAAATATCTTTCTGAGTACAGAACACGGTCTGTCCACCTTCTATCCTGTCGAAGAGACATTCCATAACTGGACCAAAGAACAAGGACTGAAGTCTGACCATTTCAACGCAGCCTCAGGCACCTTGAGGAAAAACGGCAATTTCATTTTCGGCAGTACGGATGGAGCCATAGAATTCAACAAAGACATGATCCTGCCTCGCGACTATAAGTTCAAAATGGTATTCAGTGACCTGCGGGTATTCTATCAGACCGTTTATCCCAAGGATGAAGGTTCTCCACTTATTCTGGATATTGACGAGACAAAAACCTTGCGTTTGAAGTACAACCAGAACATCTTCTCATTGCAGGTCTCAGACATCAACTATGACTATCCTTCCCTAATTCTGTACTCCTGGAAACTGGAAGGCTTCTATGAGGGTTGGAGCCGTCCGGGAGAGGAAAACGTCATCCGTTTTACCAACCTGAGTCCGGGCAACTATACCCTCCGCGTACGTGCCATCTCCAACGAAGACCGTCGTATTGTCCTGGAGGAACGCAGTATGGACATCATTATCGAGCAACCCCTCTGGCTCAGTTTCTGGGCGCTGATACTCTATGCAGTGATTATCATATCCATTGCAAGCATCACTCTACGAATAATAGTCTTGAGAAAACAGCGGAAAGAATCCGATGAGAAAATACGCTTCTTCGTCAATACAGCGCATGATATACGTACTCCACTGACGCTCATCAAAGCACCCTTGGAAGAAATCACCGAACGCGAGCAACTGACTTCCAGCGGACAGAGCAACATCAATACAGCCCTGCGAAACGTAAATGCCTTGTTGCGCCTGACCACCAACCTTATTAATTTCGAGCGCGCAGACACCTATTCCGGAAGTCTATACGTATCCGAATACGAACTGAGCACATATATGGAAGAGACGATCGATGCTTTCCGTTCATACGCAAACATAAAACACATCAACCTGACCTACGAAAGCAGCTTCCGTTATCTGAACGTATGGTTAGATAAGGACAAGATGGATTCCATTTTGAAAAATATCATATCCAACGCACTGAAATATACACCAGACGGCGGCAATGTACATGTCTTTACTTCCGAGACAGAAGATACCTGGAGTATTGAGGTGAAAGATACCGGTATCGGAATTCCGGCTTCAGAACAGAAAAAGCTGTTCAAGATGCATTTCCGTGGCAGTAATGCTATCAATTCCAAAGTTACCGGCAGCGGCATCGGACTACTTCTGGTAGGGAAACTTGTACACTTACATAAAGGAAAGCTCAACTTCAGCAGCATGGAAGGGAAAGGCTCTTGCATCAAAATCACGTTCCCCAAAGGGAACAAGCATTTCCGCAAGGCAATCCAACGCCCTCAGCCCCAAAACGAACGTATTGTTTATTCGGCTTCCGGAGTGCCTATCAATGCCTCCGCCACATCGTCCCCTGCTTCCAGCGACATCTACGACAAGACGCAGCAACAGTCGCAAAACAACAGTAGCCACCAGAAAATTCTTATTGTAGAGGACAATGACGAACTAAGGGAATATCTGCGCAGAACATTGTCTGAACAGTACAACATACAAGTATGCTCCAACGGAAAAGAGGCACTGACCATTGTCAAGGAGTATATGCCCAACCTCGTCATTTCAGACATCATGATGCCGGAAATGAGAGGAGACGAATTGTGTCATATCCTGAAGAACGACATCGAGACATCACATATCCCCATCATCCTGCTCACAGCACTGAATACCGACAAGAATATCATCGAGGGACTGCAAAGCGGAGCGGATGAATATATTGTGAAACCCTTCAATATCGGTATATTGCGGGCAAACATTGCCAACCTGCTGACTAACCGGGCACTGTTGCGCCACAAATATGCCAGCCTGGACCTGAACGACGAGAAGAACAATACGGATTGCATCAACTGCTCCAACGACTTGGACTGGAAATTCATTGCAACCGTCAAAAAGAGCGTCGAAGACAATATGGACAACCCAAGCTTCAACGTCGACGTGCTCTGCAACCTGCTGAATATGAGCAGGACCAGCTTCTACAATAAGATAAAGGCACTGACCGACCAAGCTCCGGCTGACTACATCCGGCTGATTCGACTGAAACATGCTGCCCAACTTCTGAAAGAACAAAAGCATACCATCACCGAGATTTCAGAGCTGACCGGTTTCAGTGATGCGAAATATTTCCGTGAAGTATTCAAGAAACATTTCAATATGAGCCCAAGCCAGTATGCCAAGAGAGGGAAGGAAGGGAAAGATGATAAAGAAATAAAGTAAACGCAGCAAGAAAAAGCAAGGTTGATGATAATACAGCAAGAATGCAGTCTATTAAGCAGTTAGGTGTTTAACTCATAATACTGCATAAGCTGAAAAAGGAGATCCGCTAAAAACTGCGAAAGATTTCAGTTCCCATATCGTTACTGATATAACGGGAATAAGAAACGGCACAACGGGTTCTATTTCAGCAATTTGCACAGTTTTTCATACCTGAGGACAACTCGCTTGATATTAACTTTGTAACGATCAAAAAAGTATGAAAACGAGTATGAGCAGATCGACTTTCAAAATCCTCTTCTACGTGAAGAAGGGCAGCGAGAGAGCCAACGGCTATCTCCCCCTGATGTGCCGTCTTACGGTGGACGGCGAAATCAAGCAGTTCAGCTGCAAGTTGGACGTGCCCCCGAAACTTTGGGACGTGAAAACGGCACGTGCCACGGGCAAGAGCGCCGAGGCGCAGAAAATCAATGCGGCGGTTGACCGGATACGTGTGGACGTGAACCGCCGTTACCAGGAACTGATGCAGTCCGACGGCTATGTCACCGCCGCCAGGCTGAGGGACGCCTGCCTCGGGCTGGGCGTGAAACGCGAGACGCTGCTGAAGCTCTTCGAGCAGCACAACGGGGAGTTCATCAAGAAGGTGGGACACAGCCGCGTGCAGGGGACATACAACCGCTACCGTACCATATACAGGCACCTTTGCGAGTTCGTCCCGAAAGTATACCGCCGTGACGATATCCCCCTGAAGGAACTCAACCTGACGTTCATCAACAACTTCGAGTATTTCCTGCGTACGGAGAAGAAATGCCGCACCAATACCGTATGGGGGTACATGATCGGGCTCAAGCACGTCATCTCCATCGCCCGCAACAGCGGTGCGCTTCCCTTCAACCCCTTCGCCGGGTACATCAACTCCCCCGAGAGCGTTGATCGGGGCTACCTGACGGAGCGTGAGATACAGACGCTGATGGAGGCCCCGGTGAAAAGCGGGACCTGTGAGCTGGTACGCGACCTCTTCATCTTCTCTGTGTTCACCGGACTGGCATACGCGGACGTGAAGGCGCTGACGACCGACCGGCTCCAGACCTTCTTCGACGGCAACCTCTGGATCATCACCCGCCGTCGCAAGACAAACACCGAGTCCAACATCCGCCTGCTGGACGTTCCCAGGCGCATCATAGAGAAGTACAAGGGGCTGTCCAAGGACGATCATGTATTTCCGGTACCGAGCAACGGCAGATGCAACACCATATTGAAGGAACTTGGCAGGCAGTGCGGTTTCAAGATACGGCTGACCTATCATGTGGCCCGGCATACGAACGCCACCACCGTGCTGCTCTCGCACGGTGTACCCATCGAGACCGTAAGCCGTCTTTTGGGGCATACGGATTTGAAAACCACCCAGATATATGCCCGGATAACCAACCAGAAGATCAGCAGCGACATGGAAATCCTGTCCCACAAGCTGGAAAAGATGGAGAAGGAGATATGCGATGCCATCTGAGGAAATGGTATTTACGAAACGGACGATTTTCCCCTTCCTCATCAAAGTTCGTCCGTCCCTGCGGGACTCCGCGTTTTCCCTTCGGTTTCCGGTAGAAAATTTCCGCATGGTGAAATTTTCTACCGGAAAAACGCTCCGAAAGCGCAGGGACGAACGTGAGGGGGATTCAGAAGGCGAAAACTGCGACCGACGTAGTGCATGTGCGACAAGGAAAAGAACTGTCCGGGAGCCCCTTTTCATGCCGTACCCCGGCATGAGACCGCTTTCCTCTCCGGCTGTGGTGAAGGCTCTCCTGCTCCCTCTGCATTGCATATGCGGGTTGTTTTGCCCATATCCACGTCCGCCGGTATTGCCTGCCCTTTCCTTGGGAGAAACGGCTTACCGCAACAGGCGGCGTGGCACAGACTTTTCCGGATATGGAGGAACATTCCGGAAAAAAGAGTGGAAGACGGGCTATTATTTGGCTGTATAACAACAAAGTTGTATTTTTGCAAAAAATAATATCATGGCTATAACTATCAAGAACATTCCGGTTTTGGAGGGCGCTACGGCGGAAGATTTCGTACGCAGTGCAGACAAGAACGCCGCAAAGGTAACACCCCGGTTATCAGTGGAGGCAAAGAAACGGTTGAGAAAAGTATTGAAGAAATCCCGTTCATTCCGGTTCAATTAACAGCAATGGACGGTATTTCTTTATATGATGATTGTGTCATGCTTGCCTATAACAAGGAAGTACGGAGGAATTGCCTTCCTTTCACTTGTGGCGAGAATGACCTTGATGATTTTTTTCTCAATGATGCCGATCTGTATGCGGATGAACTCCTTGGAAAAACATATTGTTGGGTGACGGCTGAAATCCCGCATCGTATTGTGGCCTTGTTTACCTTGTCCAATGACAGTATCAAGACCAGACTAATATCCCCCAATGATAAAAACAGGCTGCAACGCAATATCGTAAATCCTAAACGTGGACGCAGCTATCCGGCCGTGCTGATAGGAAGACTGGGGGTCAACCGGGAATATCAGGGTACATCAAGCCACGTAGGACGGCAACTGATGGCTTTCATAAAGGACTGGTTCCGTCATGAGGACAACAAGACAGGATGCCGTTTTATCGTGGTGGATGCATACAATGAGGAAAAGATTCTCAGGTATTATGAAAGAAACGGTTTCGTCCCACTCTATAAGACAGACGTGATAGAAAAGCAATATTATGATATTCCGCAAGATGAACCTTTGAAAACCCGCTTGCTGTATTTTGATTTGAAAAAGGACTGACATAATAATATATCAGTAAAATCCTTTGGGGTGACAACGGGTTCCCAAGACGGGCTGCCGCTACGATTGCCTGCCATATGGCACCAGCCGTTTTCTTGATGGCGGGCGGTGGATTTATCGTTACATTTCACGGGCAGCCAATTCGGAATGACAAGTAATGCCGCACCTGTGGCATAATAGAGCATTATTTTGAAGGCGGAGGCTTTGTCCGGTCCTTCTTTTTCCAAGGTTTTCCGGCGGATGTCTTCAAGTTTTCCACACTTGTTTTAGAATAGTCCGCATTATCAGCCGGTTGCAAGTTTCAGTCCGCCGTTCCGATTCTCTTTATCGCATCGTAGCATGTCGTTGATATATTCCAAATACTTATCCATGAATAGGCGACTTATAATTTTGTCTCAGGCAAATATCGAGACGCACTCCTGAATAAAGTCTTCCATGATTTAAAGGACTCCGTATTCCGGAAGGGGCAACGCGTACGCAATTTTTCCGACAACCAACCTTCCTGTCACCTCCCTGTAATCCTCCCAAAAATCAACACTGCCGTATAAACTGCATGAAAGCCCGGGCACGCTTCCTGTTTCCAATCCCATTTCCGCACCTTCCGCAATATCACGTATTGCCGTTCTCATTCCACATCCTTGAATATTTCTCCAAACATACCGAAGACAGAAAAGCTGCATGGAATTTTAAATTCTCATAGGACAGACAATAGACAGAAGGAATCCGTCATCCTCATTTCTTGCGGCAAAAATAGTTGTTTTTCAGGCCGGTCCCGCAAGGCGGCCCTGCGGGCTGGTTGCTCGTGAAAAAATCTTCCTCACGCTTCGCGTGAGTGTATTTTTTCACGGCAAGCCTTGCCGGAGACCGCCGAAAAACAAACAGGAGGAAGCACAAGAAATAAGAATGCCTACACGGGTAGGCCATGTATAACTCAAAAAAATATAAGGCTATGGCAGACAAGAGCGCAGAAAAGGAAAGACTGTTCAACGAGTGGTTCACAAAATCCTATGACAGGTTGAGAGGGACGTTACGCCGGTACGGAATGCTGGACGAGGACAATTTCCATGACACCTACCTTTTCGTAAGAAGGCAGGTGCTGGTTCCCGGAAAGGACATAACGGACTATGACGCGTATTTCATCGGATGCTACAAAAAGGCGGCCCTGGTAAAGATTAAAAGGGAGAACCGGTATGCACACCCTGAAGATGATTTCTTCCTCCGATGTGGCGAAGAGGCAAAATTCCTTTCCGAGGATGACCTGAACGGGTGCGAGCGGCTGGTAAGAGACATACTGCGTTTCGTAAGGCAGAAGTTCTCCTACGAGGAATACCGGATGTTCATGCTCAGGTTCTATGAGGCGCAGTTCTCGTTCAAGGCACTGGCGGAATGCATGGGTATCTCGGCATCGGCCATATCGCAGAAAGTATGCAGGATGGTGGACGCGGTACGTACCCACAGCGGTTTCGCATGGAGAAGCCAAATGCTGGCGGTGGAAAGCTTCATGTATTGAAAAAAACGAAAACAGTTCAACCGATAAAAGAAGGACAATTATGGCACTGATAGTATACAACAGGGAAAACTCCCGTCCGCAGGAAGTCACATACAAGGGAAAGCGGACCATCAACCTTGACAGCAGGGGAACCGTCTATCTGTCAAAGACGATGTCAATCGAATTGGGAATCCTCGGCGGCGGACGGGTGAACTTCGCCCACGACGACGAGACGGATGACTGGTACATCTGCCGGGCCGACGACAGCGAGGGGTTCATCGTCTGGAAGGACAAAAGATGCGCAAGGTTCTCGGCGGGGTTTATCGTGCAGAGGCTCATGCGGCAGGCGAAGGTGGAGAGGAAGAGCGTGCAGTTCATGATGGCGAGGATGCCGGTAGAGATTGGCGGGGTGGCCTATTACAAGATACTGCTCTCGAACCCGATACTGAGATAGAGGCATGGACCGGAGGAGTCCGGCTGTATATGAGATGACGGAGACAGGCGCATCCGACGGGACAGGAGCCCGGGGGATGTGCCTGTTTTTATGCGCCGCCATGTTTACGCACGGACATGCGGTTGTCACCGGCCGGCATAAGGTCACTCCGACAAGACCGGGAAGCGGCATTGCCGGAGGATAATGATACCGGTACGGGATATGCCGCCATTACGGGAACGGACCGTCCCACCGGTACACGAACGGCCCGCCCCAATTTCAGAATAACATAATGACATAATAAAACAAGGGTCTTTTTTTATAATGGAATCCCCGTATCTTATTGCCATACCGGAAAAATGTTTCCATGTCCCGCCATGTTATGCCAATGTTGTCACCGGATCATAATTCGTAAAGAAAAACGCTCTGTGTATAAA
>NZ_JBCNZM010000080.1:0-21669 GCF_040227615.1 Bacteroides sp. RTP31139st1_H2_RTP31139_211217
GTATCTGCGCCGTCTCTCGCTGATGCTGGTCGGTGGCATACTCCACCTTTTCACCCAGTTCGGCTTTCTTCAACACCTTCAGCGCACCGTTCACCTCACTCTCGATGGCATCAATCAGACAAGGGTCTTCCTTCAGTTCCCTCGTCCAATAGTCCACCATGCTAAGGCTGTCCTTTGACAGACGGGCAGGCAGTCCCAGTTCGAGCATCTTCACGCCCGAAGCTATCTCAGTGATGAGTCGTTCCTTCTTCACGGCATCCTCCGACGGGGCTTTGCCGTTCTTCATGACCATGCCCTCACGTGCCAACCGCTGCTGATGACCGGTGGCAGACACCAACTGACGCATCATCTCCTGTACATAGTCATTGTAGTGCTCGAAGTCACGCTGCCGTGGCAGGTAGATGACATCCTTCTCGGTGTCGTAGTGCGCCACACCCGTGCCGTCCTGACGTACATTCACGAGGTTGTCCTTCATCTTCTGAAGGAATCCGTTGACGCACCCATGCAGCTGCTTGTCCTCCTTGTCGCCATAACCTCTATCCTCCACCGTGCCATCCTTCTTCAATGCCGTAGTGTAGGCTGTTTCGTTAGCCATAGGCAGTAGCGTCTGGTCGATATTGAACAGCACACGGATCTCACGGTTTTTCACTCCCTTGTACTGCTGTTTGTCCTGTTCCGACAGTTCTGCGTATGCCTCCTTGGTGATGACATCGTCGGGATTGTTGCGGTTGACGTACTTATTCCAATTGTAATACAGGAACGGCACACCTTTCTCATGCTCCCTCACGCTCTCACCCCGTGCCTTCGCTTCGGAGAACTGCGTAAACAGATTGCTCTTGCAACCCTTGGCATCGGAGTCAAGGGCAAGGACAAGGGCATTGAACGGACTGACCGAAAAGCCCTTGGGATAGAGCTTCGGATAGAGTTTGCCGCTTGCATTCAACCAATGTCCCTTGGCATCCACCGCACTCGTCAGTGCCTCAGTGAGCAGCGACACCTGCTTCTCCGCCGTCCGCTTCTCAAATTCTGATTTCTCTTTCATGCTTTTATCTTTTTGTTTATCTCAATCACATTCTATAATTGGCTTACCAAGCCACCGTTCCCGACAATTTTGTTGTCGGGCTTCACTGTATTCCCCTCGGTCGCACCACGCTCTCCCGTGCCTGCTCTTCGTACTGCATTGCTGCCATCTGTCGCATCTGGTCGTTCTTGGCAAGTATGGCGTTAGCCAATGTATTCAGCGGCAATGCCCCCGACTGATGCGCCCCAATCACACTGTCAGGCAGTTGAATGGTACAAGGCACATGGTCAATGTTGGCAACGAGACACCGCCCTTGCAGCATCGGGTTGCTGATACGAGGATTGAGTGGTTCATCAGGATATTGGCGGTACTGAATGCGAGATGCAGCAGGACTAACTGTAGGTGCAATGCCTTCCTGCTGTTTCCTGCCCAGCACCTCATGTCCCGCTTTGTTGAGCAGATTGGCACCTCCCATACCCATCAACAGCATCTTCAGTATAGGATTCTTCACGAACATTCCAGCCACGATAGAGGCCAAAGGAAGGAGGCTATTGTCCATATTCAGCGATTTTGTCTTGCCAGTGAACAGTCCCACCAGTACATCGGGCAGCATCGCCAACACATAACCAAGGTTCTTGCCGATGTCTGAAAAGCCGTTCAGTCCAAAACTCTGCAACAGCCCGTCCCATCCATTTTCGTTTGTTTGTAAGGCTGTTTCCTCCTGCTGGACTACAGATGGTGTTGCCTCTTCAGTCGATGAATCAGGAGTTTCTTTCGGTTCTGCCTTCTTCTCCTTCTCAGCCTCTGCATCCAGTCTCGCCTTAACCTCCAGATACTCGTCTTCCTGTCCAGGCGCAACTATCAAGGGCACATCCTTGTACTTGCCTGTACGTTTGGTTGCTTCGTTTCTCTGAGGGTCAAGGAACGTACCTTTGTTCCAAGGAAAAGAGGTCTGCTCGGTTTGTTTCGTCCAATCCATAAAAGTGATATTGCTCGTGGGAATCTTGTTCTTGAAATGGCTGTTGGTAGCCTTGATATAGCTGTTCTCGTGGTTCTTGATGACTTTTGCCTGTTTGCGGAATGAGGCGAAGACGTTGGTGCCCGTACCGAAAACTCCCTTGCTGATACACTCCTCGACACAGACCTCTTGGCTGCTACCTTTCTTGCTTAGGTGCTCCATGCCGACATTCATCACCATATCGATACCGACAAACTTGGCGAAGGTTGCCCATGAGCCAATCCCTCCCATGGCCACGACATCGGCACCCGCTCCGGCTGCCCATCCCGCTGCCTTCTCTGTTCGAGAGGGCTTATAGGCTGCCTCTCCTTTGGCTTCTATCTCTGCGGCAAGGGGTGACTTGTTCAGTTCGTAGGGCAGACCGAACAGACTGCTTTGTGCCGCCTTGCGGATGATATAGTCGGCAGAAGATGTTGGCATACGGTCTTTCACCATTTTTTCTATCATCAGCTGCTCCATGCGGTGATCGATATAGGCGTATGCCAAATCACAACCGAGTTGTTTAGAGAGTGCATCGTACCGCTCTCGTCCTATCTCCGTCACCACCGCCTTGCGCCATTCCTCAGCCATCACGGCAAGGTCACGCTGCATATCCTTGTTGCCGACAATAGCCTCCTTGCACATCGCCAGATAGTCTTCGGTGGTCTTGCTGTTCCACTTGCCTGTAATCTTCAGCGTGGCGTATGGGTCATCACCAGGCATATTGGCAGTGGCCAATGAGCGTAGGATGCCAGCCGTACTGTTGGAGTAGGCTCGCATCTCGTCTGCCTGTCTGTTGGACAAGTCCCGTTGCACCCTGCCCATCACGGGGGCAAGGTGACACCCGAAGTAGTCGCCCATCAGACGCTCTATCTCTGCGAATCGCTGACTGTTCTTAACTGCCATATACCTTGTTTATATATTATACTGCTGTAATATCTGTTCCTTTGTCTGCTCGATGGCATTGTGATATATCTCCATCTGCTTAGGATAGTGTTCCTCCAACCATGCGTCCTTGTCCACTTGGCAGTGGATGAACTGCACGGCCATACGTTCCTCAATCTCCACGGAGGGTTCCCCCTCTTCCTTACCATTGAACCATGCCTTTGTCCACCATCTCACGCCAGCCCGGTCGGGATAGACGCTCACTATCCTCGGAATGTCGAAGCTCTGGATATCCACGTCCAAGTCGGCAAGAGGGTCGATGATGCCGTCATGCGTCAGGGCTTGCTCTTGGAGTTTTTTTTTAACACCTCGTCCATCGTGGAGAGATATACCTGATGTCGCATGGCAAGATAGTTGAGAAAGTCGGCAATGAGCAGGTTCTGCACCTTAGTCGCCAAAGGCATACAGCGGTTGCCGATGCCCAAGGGATTAGCCATGCTCGGCATGGTCTCGTAGAAATAATGCTTGCTCGCTCCCAACGAGAAGATGTTTCTCAACGACTGCTCCGTATGTTCGGGCAGAGAGTATGCTCCTTGTTGAAGGTCCTCGAAGTAGGAGGGAAGGAAGCGGAGCATCAATGCCTCTATCTCCTGACGGTCGGTGTCGTAGGGTGAAGGGATGTTCATGTCCAGTTCATTGATGCCCATTTGGGAATTGTGCTCCAATGCCTTGATATTGCCGTAGAGCATGGTGAGGAACTCCAACGGATTGATTTCCTCTCCGTCAAACCTCACCTCCATGTGCAGCAGGTCGCCACTGATGGCGATGGTCTGACCGGCCTTGACGCTTTGGGAGAAGTTGGCGAAAACATTGGAGAGATGCCTGTAAGTCACTTCGTATTTGCCGTAGCGGATGGTCTGGTAGATGCCATGCTCCGCGTCCGACCCAATGGCAGAGACGGTTCCCGTTGCCACCGCCGACAGCAGGTAATGGTTCACTGAGAAGTCTATGCCGTGATGGAAGAATGTTTCTCCCGTCACGGGATTTTTCTGCTCTCCGTAACCCAAGGACATCTGCACGTCCTGCTTTATAGGCTCCTCAAACGGCATACAGTAGCCGCTCGATGAGCGCAGTATCATTTCTTCTGTATATCTCATATCACTGTATATTGGTTATCGTTTCATCCCTCTGCTTTGGGTCTCTGCTTCTTTCATGTTCTGCCCATGTGAAGACGTACCGCCTCTGTTAGGCAGAGTTTGCGCCACCTTAGAATTGTTCCCGATGATCATCGCTCCAAGCAGGGCACCCGCAATCTTGCTCATCCAACCAAAGCGTCCGAATACCATGAAGGCGGCAGCCACCAGTCCGACGATGCTCATACCCGACACGTTGCCCTTGCCGATATTGCCAAAGAGATTGCCTATCATGTCGCATCCTACGCCTCCGAACATATTCCTAAAGAAATCACTGATGCCGCTGAACTGGGTGTCCATCTTTCCGGCTACAGTGTTCACCGCATCAACGGCTTCACCAGCCTTGCCCGTCAGACGTTGCACATCGTTGGCGGTTTGTGCCACCGCTTCCGTGGCATTCTCGCCGATGACAGCATCACCTACGATGCGTGCCACGCTCTTGTCTGTGGTCAGCTTCTCCCATGTCACATAGCCTGCGGCACTACCCACTGCGGCCGTCTGCATAGCCTTGCCGGCTCCCATAAGGGTGCGTTGCGGGTGGAGTGCCGCACTGCCTAAGGTCTTTCCAGTTACTCCGATGACATGGCCAGTACCTCGTGCCGCCTTGCCACCATATTTCAATAATGAACTCCAAAATCCCATATCTTATCGTTTTTTAATCACGGTTTGACTTCGTCTTCTTCTGTCACGACTCGGCATAGCTCGAACAAGTTCGGCTCTGCTCTCGCTGCTCCATCAGTTTACGTTCTTGCCCACCTGCTTCCACCGCCTCTTGGCAGCCGCTGCTATCTCGGCTTTGTTCGCTTTGGTGGGTCTTGCCCCTTCGTCTATCTCCATCCAAACATCGCCCATGGTGGTGTATTTCACCGCCCTCGTCAGTCGCTTCAACTGCTTGTTCATCTTCTTCAGTTTGGGTCGGATGCCGAAGACTATCTCCACACGCTCCTTCTCGGTCATCTTGTTGCCCGACAGGCATACCGTGCGTATGTCATTAACTATCTCGATGCTGTTCATAATCAGCTCGCGGTATATCTTGTTGCGCTTGGCTGACAGGGCTACGGCAAGTCCGTTGGCAGGATGGGCATCCAACTGCGCCACCAATCCACCCATATTGTCCACCAACTGACCTATCTCGTGATAGAAACCATATATCTGTGCGGCATAGCTGACGATGGAACGGAAGGAGTCCAGATAGTTGTTGAACTCCCGCTGCAGGTCGGTAGTGGCTTCCACTTCCTCCTTGGTCCAGATATGGCCGGTGGATTGTAGCAGCATCACTTTCTCCTGATTCTTCAGTTCTTTCTCCGCCTTGTTGGTGTACATCAGAATCATCCCCGCAAGAGTCGGGTCGTTCTGCGCCCGCACTCCTGCAAAAGATGATATAAACATAAAAATGGCAATTGATATGAAATACTTCATGACTGATTCCTTTATCGTTAATCACTGATGGTCATACGTCCTGCTCTGCGCCATCTGCTAAGGGCTTGGGTGGCTATCTCTCCATTGCTTCGGTCTATCATCCCTGCCGTCACGCCGTTCCACACATCGGTCATGGTGTAATATCGTATAGACAGATAAAGACGATGCAGCTTCTTGCTGAAGGCACTCAGCTTGTCGTTCAGTGCCCACAGCGTCTTGCTCCTTTCCGCACCAGTCAGCATGTTCTCTTTGCCTCCTTTGGCGACTGCATCTTTCAGCAGTGTGAAGACGGACACCAATTCCGTGGCGGTCTCCATATACAGGTTGTTCATCGAGAGGGTGGCAACGATGCCTTGCGGATTATTGTTGATGGCCTTGCGCATCTTACACAAGGTGATGAATATCTTCACTCCATCGTCGTACAGATAGGTACAGGCTTTGAGGGAAGAGGCATAACCACTGGCGGTTTTCAGATAACTGTTGTACTTCTTCTCCCATTCGTGTATCTTGGTGAACTCTGCGGCGATGGTATTCTGCAACAGGGCAGTCTTGGTCTGACCTTTGATTTCCTTCTCTATCTCACCGTTGATGGCTTCGTTGCCCTCTGCTAATGCCATCCATTCCAAAGGGTTGGCAGTCACAATCTGTGCATGGGCTGACGGCACGCTCAGTACCAATGCCACGACAATGAACCAAATCTTATCTATTCGTAATCTCATATACGCCCTTTCTTCGTTTGTTCGTTTCTACTCTTGTTCGTATCACACTCACCACGTCATAGCTGTTGCTGATGCCGGTCATTTCCAGTTTCGGTGTCGTTCTATCCATCGACAACACGGTCACGCTTTTCAGTCCGCATAACTGTTGTATCAATGTCTGATGCTCGGCAAAGTCCACCACTCGGTACAACTCCATGTAGTTCACGCTCCGCTGAAACACTCCGTGCTCACAGATGAGTTGCTCGCTCCCGATATGGTAGCGGATACTCCTCAGATAGATGAATCGGTAGAGTAAACAGAGGGAGAACAGGAGGCTGAAGACAAGCAACAGGGTACTATATGCACAACCGGGCAATCCTCCGATTAGGAGCATTGCCACGCACAACAGCAACAGAGGCAGTTCGTTGATGAAAAACTGTCCGATGCTGGGGCACAAGGTGATGATGCTATTATCTTCTTGTCTCATACGCTTCTATGATATGTGTTCTTTTCTTCTTTTTCCCTTTGTTTCTCTGCCTTGCCGGCTGCGATAAACTCGGCATAGTCGAAGGTATCTGGTTCGCCCTTGGCAATCAGTTCTGCTGATTTCTTGTTGAGCAGCGCATCGTTCCAGTCCTTGTAGCAACCCAATGGATGATAGGCTTGCACATGCTCGTGACGGAAGCCCATCTCTGCTGCCACCTTCCTGAAGTTTGCAACAAACTGCCGCCCTGCATCGTCCTTGTCAAAACCCAAATAGTGCCGTGCGTTGGGAGTAACGGACAGAAGTCCTCGCATCTGTCCCTCGGTGGGTGTGCCGCCCGTAGATACATACACCATCTTTACAGGATTTATCTGATACTCTGCCATGGCATCGTAGGCACTCTCAAACCATACAATTTCGCTTGCTTTATCCAACGGCTCGCCCGTGAGGTTGGCAATCCACAGTCCTTCACTGCTGTTGCTTCCTTCTGCCTTGCCCTTGTAACCGCCGCTACCGTCCATCTTCGGTCGTCCTCGTTCCTCAAAGCCCACAGTCTTGTCGGGTGTCTTGGGCAGTACAAGCGGAAAGGCAAGGTTGGCAAAGGTAAGTCCATCCGTCCGATGCTTAGTAGCCAGACAGAAATGCCGATGAAAAGCATACTGCGTATAGAGGTCGATGCCTCGGAACTTAAAATAGGGATAAAACCTTTTCTGCGTTTCCCTGTCCTGCGGATTGAACTTGTGGATGTCGTAGTCATTCAGGTTGAATGGCTTTCCGTCCTTTCTTGGTTCTGTAATCTTCGATGGTCTGTCCTCTATGGGTTGGTTGAGCAGTCGGTTGCAGACGAGGTTGACGAGTCGGTCAGGAGACATTCCCACCTTGTTCTCTGAAAACATTTCTGGATGCTCCTTGATGAACGAAATGACATTATACACCTTCTGCTGCGGTGGTTGGAAGCAACATTTCCCATTCTGCGTGACAATGAACTTATCACCACGCACCCGTCTGCCCTCACTGTCAGTACGCACATACGACGGATAACGCAAGCCATCTCTCTTGTTCAGATGATACCCTGCGTCCACCAGTACTTCCTGTATGCTCAACCTGTCCAGAAAGTCATCGTATGTCAGTTCACTACTCATTATAAATTATAAATTGTAAATTATACATTGTTAATATCCTCTCCTTATCTCCGTGGCAACATGATTTGCTTCTGCCTCAAAGTACCTTGCCGCAATCTCCTGTGGCGAATCCACTCCCGGTTTGAAGTAAGGACGTGGACCGCCATGATGCTCTGCATAGAACTCCGGGGCTGGATGGTGATGATGGTGGCTTATGTCATGCGCCACCTCTGCTGTAACGACTGCTCCTGCCGTCAGAGCCGCCAATATCTTCGTGCCCAGTCCGGCGTTGGTTTCGGGGCGTGTCTTCATATCCACTTCACTGAAAACCTTGGAGAAGAGTTTCATGCGATGGTAGTCATCCACCGCCAAGAACTTGTCGTAGTCCTTCTGCTTGATTTCGTGCGTGATGGCTTCTCCATTGATAATGGCGGTCATGCGATACTTATCTTCGCCTTTCTTATCTCCCTCCATCGGAGGCACTTTCTCCACCATGATGTCACCGACTTTCACTTCACGCCCATGCGCTCCCTCACGATACCAACCCTTGTTCTCATTAATCAAGGCAAGGTCTTCACCTCTCACCATGGCATCGCCTTGCAACACGTCACGTCTGACAGTCTCGTCCTCTTCCAACGGAAGCAACCGTTCCTCGTCTTGTTGCTGACGCTGCTGCAACTCCTGTTCAAGTTCGGGATGCAGATGCAGGTCGATGCGCTCCTTGCTATTCAGTGTGTCCATCAGGATTTTGTCAGCAAAGTCGTCCTTGATGATGCCATTCAGCAGTTCCAAGCGTTGAACGACGGGCACTTCCTTGATGGAGTTGGAGGTGAGTTTCTTCAGTTCCTCATCTGTCAGGTCATACACCATGTCGGCATTGACGCTGTTCGACTGAATGGTCAGCGTCTTCGCATTCTCATCAATGATGATGCCATGCGATGCCAGACACTCCTGCCACTTCTCATTGGTGAAATAGACAGGCGAGGTAATCAGTTCCTTATAAGGCTTGGCTGGCTCCGTGCTTCTCGTGCGGCTGATGGAAGGCATTATGATTCCCTCCAAATCTTTCAGCACATCCTGTTGCTGAGGGCTATAACTCTGTTGCTGTCCCTTATAATAGAACCCATAACCGCCGCTCTGCAATTCGCCAGGCTTCATTCTGCCGTCCCAACGTTCAGGCACAATCGGGGCTTCGGGGAAGAACAATCGTCCTCCAACTCTGCGAAGATGGAATCCCTCCTGACTGCGTGGTGTCCAACCTAAAAAGGGTGGTGGCATATCGATGCGCCCCATCCGTCCATACTCGCCGATACCAACACGATAGCCGTGCAGCCCCATAGCTACACGACCGTTGGCATTGCGTGCATGAACGAAGTTCTTGGGCATATAGAAGTCGTTGCCCACAATGCCCGTAAAGGTATTGTAGGCTAACTTGTTGGCATGATTCGTACCCCAGTCGGTCAGAGCCAACATCTGCTTCTCGGTGATGTTATAGGTAAGCAGCGGACTGTCATGCCCTTGCACCACAAGCTGATAGCCGCTGCCATTACTCACCACATGAGCCTGCATACCATTGCGCATGAGCAAGTCACGCATCTCTGGTTGCAGGTCCATCTGTTGGGGATTCGTATTCTTTCTTATCGCCATACTTATTCTTCACTCTTCATTCTTCACTCTTCATTTATCATGCTTCACCGTTCTCTATTGCCTTCTCCAGTTCCTCATCTTTGTGATGGACAAACTGCTCCGCACTCTCTTCACAAATGCAGAGTCCGTTGTTCAGACAATAGCTCTCATATTCTTCCTGCCATTCAGCAGAATGATGGTTGACATACTCCAACCAACCGTACTCGCCGCTCTGTATCTTCTCGACGAGCACATCCTCTGGATAATATTTATTTGATGCCATATACTTATTATATTATGTGTAGATTATTTGTGCATGGAAAAAGAGGCGCGGTTGCGCTCTCCATTCTTCTTCTGCTCATTCCAAAGTTCTTCCGTGTATTCCTCTTCAGGCACATAGTCAAGATTACCGTCATCGCCCATTACCCAACAGCCATAGCACCCGAAGGTGTATTTGTCCCACTCTCGCTTGGTGTTCTCCTTCCACTTCTGACTGTCGCCTTGATTAATCCTTATGCCGGTCTTATCGTTCAGGTCAATACCCACCGTCACCTGTTCGTCCTCCATGATGAGCGTGAGCGGCTCACCCTTCTGCATCACGGTCAGTTCTGCCGAACTCAGTTTCAGTTCATCCTTCAGCACCTCCAAGTTGCGCCCGATGACAGGCGTAGGTACCGACATCACCTGATTGGTCTCCGTGTCAATCTGCACGAAAGCCTTGCTGCTCCTGCCATCAGCATCCTTAACATCGGCAAGGATAGCCTTTCCAGCCAGCAAGTCCTCCTGCTGTTCCTGAGTAAAAGCCTCCAATGGTGATTTCTCCAACTGCGGATAGAAGACCACATCCACCTTGCCGTCCTCCATACGGACCAACGCAAATCGGGTGCGGCTCTTCAATGTCTCGCCCTCATCATTATTCACCTGAATGGGCAGCAACGGTGAACGTCGTCCCTGACCAATATCTTCCAACGCCCACATGGGCAGGTCTTCAATCTTCTCTTGTGTGAGACCAAAACGAGCCAGTGTCTGATAAGGCACCTCGCTCTCTTCAAATCGTACTTGCTTCATACTTTAACTTTGAATTTGAAATTAAACTCATGCAAAGTTATATACCTATTCAGAGACAAGCAGAATTGCATAAGATAATGCGTGTTATTTTTGACGATTATTATTATTTGAGTTTGATTTCTGCTCAAAAATCAAACTCGATTGCTATATTATGTTACAATCTTCTTGTCTTCCCTTTGTTCTTTATGCCAGTCAAAGAATTGCTTGTTACTTTTGCACCATGAAACGATTTCTACTCATCACAATAGCAGCAATATTCTGTTCATCAGCAACAGTATGCGCTCAGTTCAATACCGTCACACAGACTAAGGTACACCGCAAGGCTGTGCCAAAAACGACGCAGTCCGCAACATCCGAACAACTGCCTCCGTGCTCGCCGCATCAGCGGCGAGACTCTCTTGCCTTTGCCCCATTACAAACCCAAACGGAGCAGACCGACCGCCACACGGCACTTGTCAGTCCACTCCGTCATATCTCTGTCACCAGCCCTTTCGGCTACCGCAGAGACCCATTTACAAAAAGAAAAGCCCTACACAACGGGCTTGATTTGAAGGCAAATTACGAACCCACATACGCCATGATGCACGGCGAGGTCATCAAGGTAGGCAAGGACAAACGTTCAGGCCTCTATGTCACCCTCCGTCACGGCGACTTCACCGTCAGCTATTGCCACCTCTCCCAAACTCTCGTCACCAAAGGCACCCACGTCCGTCCCGGCATCATCATCGCGCTGACAGGCAACAGTGGTCGCAGTACTGGTCCCCACCTGCACCTCACACTCAAAGACACAAAAAAAGGACGAGCCATCGACCCGTCCATTCTTCTCAATCTTATCAAGCATCCACTCTAATAGAACGCCTTGTCTTTTGTCGTTCACATCACCCCTTCCGCATTGCAATAATGTCTTAAATATCTAATCCTCAACAATTTCTATTCTTGAAAAACAAGTGTTTTATTCACGAATATAATATGATTTCGTGAAAGATGTCATAAGATGATACTAATATCTATGCTATTTGTCAATAAAGAACCCGTTTCTATGCAGATATTCTGAAACGGTTAGTGTTCCAATCCCTATCTGCTCACACAACAAAGGAAGTTTCTTGAACAACTTACCGTCATTCTGCTGCCTTGTTTCCTCCGTCATTACTTGCATCTCTTCCAGATGGATAGCGTCCGAGTGTCGTACATTCAGTGCATAAATGATAATCTTAGCATCACCTGTTTTAAGGTATTCTTCCTTTTGCTCTATGTATTCTTCTTCAGTCAGTTCCTGCTTCTTCAGTCTTACACAGAAATTGTTGTCTATCATGTTGCTGAATCTCTCTGGGGCACATGGAAATAGATCCTTTGTCGGAATGACCAATTTCTTGTCTTTGAGGAAAGGCATCTTTTCAACTGCAATTCCTTTGGAGGTGCGTTTTGATTCATCCAGAATCACATCAAGTAGCATCAAATCCTTGCGGGAGAACGCCTCTTCCAGGAATGAGTACAACTGTCCGTCCTTATCCAAGGGAAGATAATTCTTGGCAATCATCACCAATGAGCATGTATCAACAACTATCGCCATAACTCCCTCTCAAAATTTGCTGGTTTGACATTGAGTCTCGAACAGAAAGTGGTCTCGTTGACCACTCCATTGAAATAGGCATATTGCATGGTTTTCAAGAATAGCGGAGAAATGATGGGCTTTGGTGTTCGCCCGCCTCTCTTCTCAGAGTTTTTCAACTTTTCCTGTTCCTCTCTTCTTCTGTATTCCTCTGCCAATTCACTCTTGACATTGCTGTAGCTCGAATAGCTGATTTTCCTGTCGATATACATCCTTGTATATAAGGCAAGACGGCTAATGTGCGTCCGTGCACTGATAGCCTTGAAGAGGTCAATGCAGTAGTCGTTACGGGAATCTACACATGCTATGTTAGCAAGTGTTTCTGCTTCTTGTCCCATAATGAACTGATATGCAAAATCATTGCACCATCTTTCGACATCACTGTATGAAGTCTGTGCCGAGATGTCCATCATGTCCACCGACTCCACTTCTTCAATCCCCAATAGACAATGCCCCAATTCATGCGCCAGAGTGAATATTTCTCGCTTGTAATGCTTATGATGCTTAAGCACTATCACATTGGGCTTAAGGTAAAAACCGTCAATGTTGGTTTTCTCTTTCTTGTTCCATGTCTCTATGTATTCAAAGACAAAAATGCCATGATCGGCGATTTTTTCTATCATCTTCACAAGAAACTGCCTATGATTGACAGTTTCCCCGGGATAAAAAAAATCTCTTGCACGTACGGCTACTGTCTTAGGGTCATCTTGTAGGGTGTAGTGTTCTATGTCAAACTTCACATCCAGTTGCGACAGTTTGTTGTATGCATCCAAAGCGTTTTTCAGACTCTCGAATCGGTTTACAGTACGGATCGACTCCAAGTTCAGCTCTGTTCCGAATGAGGTCTTGCGGAAGAAGATACTGCTGCTTGCATTGGTTGACAACTTAGAATAGTCTTGAAAGAAACTGACTTCTTTGTCGAATATCTCACCTATACGCTTCAACACCCCCAAATCAATAGAATCTCCACTGATGTCTGCGGCTCCTGTTATCCGTTTCCTGCCTTTGTTCAGAAGAGACAACAAGTCATCCACCGACATCTTGTATAATGCCAGCAGGTATTCTAAACGTTTCTTGTTAATCTCTACTTTCATATCAGCCTCGATTGAACTATTGTTGTTTTGATGCAAATGCTTAGGCACAATTTTGCGTTGCAAAATTACACATTTTCACTTAAATGGGCGAATTTTCATGCTGAATATCACTGGAATTTATGTTTATTTTGCTAAATCGCTACATTTTGCCACCAAAAAGACACAAAAATAGGACGAATCATCGACCCGTCCTTTTGTTTTTAGCCTTTTTCGTTCTAACCACAGCCTGCAATGTTATTCATCAACTGGTTCATCACTCGCATGTCTCATTTCGTAAACTGTCCATAAGGCTAACACACATTCAATGGCTATCACGGTAATGGCCGCAGTCATGCCCCACCAGTGGGCAATAAGCATAAAGATGCCAGCCTCAATGCACAACGCAAAGAGGATGGTAACAATAAGTGATAATATTCTATTCATTCTACGGTAACTGATTTAGCAAGGTTTCTTGGCTGGTCAACATTCCTATCCTTGTTGATGGCGATGTAATAGGCCAGCAACTGCAATGGGACGGAAACAACGAGAGGTGTAAGGCATTCGGGTACGTCGGGCACTTCAAGGCAATGGTCGGCGATGTCCTTCATTGCGTCATTGCCCTTGGTAATGATGGCGACAACCGTACCGCCACGCGCCTTCACCTGCCTTACATTACTGATTATCTTGTCATACAGCGAGTCCGTTGGAGCAATGACCACCGTGGGCATCTCGCTATCTACAAGTGCAATCGGTCCATGCTTCATTTCCGCAGCAGGATAACCCTCCGCATGGATATAGGATATTTCTTTCAGCTTCAACGCACCTTCAAGGGCGGTGGGGTAGTTGTACCCACGACCGAGATAAAGGAAGTTGCGGGCATAGGTGTATATCTTCGACAAGTTCTTGATTTTGTCAGCAAGTCCCAACACATCTTTTATATATAGGGGCATGTTCTTCAACTCCCGGACAATCCTCTCTACGGTTGCATCATCCACAGTACCACGCATCTGTCCCACGCAGAGGGCAAGCAGCATCAGCACCGTTACCTGTCCTGTAAAAGCCTTGGTAGAAGCCACACCTATCTCAGGTCCTACATGGATGTATGTCCCGGAATCCGTATTTCTTGGGATAGAGGCACCCACGACGTTGCAGATGCCATACACAAAAGCCCCCTTGCTCCGTGCCAACTGTATGGCGGCAACGGTTCCGAGCGGTCAAACGTCCTTAGTAACTCCATACACTTCTCAAAGGAGAAGTCGGATGCCTCAAAAAGAGGCTGGATAAGGTGGGCGCATTCGTTCAGCAGTCCCTTGACGATGTGGATGTTCATCTCGTGGCAGTTTCGGCAAATTGCACTGTTGCAGTTGATATACCGATGACTGTTGATGAAGTCATCCACATAGCGGTCATACCGCTTGCCATTCAAAATCACATCCTGAAGATAGAGTTCTCTCGCTTCTAAGAGTAACTCAAACAATTCTTCTGCTACATCCTGTTCGGTAGCGAAGTGGGTCAGGTGTTGCTTCTCTTCAAAAAAAGAGAAGACTTTTTAATTTGTTTTTGCATACTAAATTACTTATTTATAAGTTTATGACGACTGAAATATAAAAATTACACAACATGGTTCAGTATTAGGTTATAATTCTTGTAAAGTTACATTCCTCCTCCCAACGCATGGTAAAGTTTAATTATACTTTGTATGCGTTCAAAACGAGTTTGTAACTGTTGCACTTCCGCTTCGAGAAGAGACTGTTTGGCGGTCAGCACTTCCAGATAGGTGGTATTGGAATGACGCATCAGCGATTCTGTCTTTCGCACAGCGTCGCATAATGTTTCAACCTGCCGAGCATTGATTTCAATTTGCGATTTTGCCGTCTGCCATGCGGTCAGAGCATCGTTCACTTCCTTTCCTGCGTTCAGTAATGATTGCCGGAACAACAGTTTGGCTTCTTCCTGACGGCTTTTGGCTATCTTCAAGTTGGCGATGTTTACGCCCCGGTTGAATAACGGCTGTGTCAGGGAACCGATGGCATTAAGTAACCATTGTCCGGGATTTACGATTACGCCACCGCCGTTATTAGTCCATCCAAGAATTCCCGAGAGGGTAATATTGGGATAGAAGGCGGCACGGGCCGCATTGGTGGCGTAGAATGCTTGCGCCAGTTCCATTTCAGCCTGACGCACGTCGGGACGGTTGGAAAGCAGTTGCAAAGGGACTCCGATCGAGACAGTATCGGGGAAAGCAGCCTCGGCCAGATCACTTCGTCCAATCGAGTGTGACGGCATGGCAAGTATCGCAGACAGGGCGTTTTCTGTTTCGGAAATACTCTTGCGTATGGATAACAGGGATGCTTCGAGTCGCATCACGTTCGCCTTTGCCTGCAATACGCCAGCCTCGTTTGATTTCCCCACTTTTTTCAACGCTTCAAGAGTGCGTACGGTAGTCCGCCAGTTCTCCAAAGTCCGGTTACTTATTGTCATTTGTGCGTCAAGCATGGCAAGGGTGTAGTAACTGTCTGCAATAGTGGCGACAAGCTGTGTCTGTACGGCCTGCCGGTAGGCACGGCTTCCTTGTAATGCGGCGGCTGCGCCACGCTTTGCCGCCGTAAGTTTGCCGAAGATGTCCAGTTCCCAGCTTGCCGACGCTCCCACATTATATGTCTTTGCCGTTGCTCCGTCATGTTTATTGGCATTACCTTCGGCAGTCAGTCCCAGTGATGGAAGATATGATAGTCTGGCAGTCATCAGGACGGCTTCTGCCGCTTCCACGCGTAACCGTGCCACATTGAGGTCTGCGTTCCGTTCAAGTCCGGTTTCAATCAAGGACTGGAGTTTCGGGTCGGTAAACATTTCCCGCCACGACAGGGACGCGATGGTCATTGTATCAATGTCCGCCGGCATGTCCCGATACAGATTCTCCGTTGAGAGGTCAGGGCGATGATACCGGCTGTATGTGCCACAGCCGGCAAGCATCCATCCCGACAATATGATATATATTACTGTCTTCTTCATTTAATTATGCTTAACACGTTCTTGGATATATTGGAATACAATAAACAATGACGGCACAAGGAACAACAGAGCCAAAGTACCTACAATCATTCCACCGATTACACCTGTGGCAAGCGAACGGCTGCCGTTGGCACCCACTCCGTGCGCCATCATCAGCGGGACAAGACCGAACACCATGGACAACACAGTCATCAATATGGGGCGCAGGCGGACTTTTGCCGCACTGTATGCCGCCTGTGCCAGCGTCATGCCTTCCGACCGCCGTTTACCGGCGTATTCGGTAAGCAGGATCGCTGTCTTGGCAAGCAGGCCTATAATCATGATAAGTCCGGTCTGCATGTAGATGTTGTTCTCCAGACCGAAGAGCCACGCAAACAGGAAACTGCCCATCAGTCCGCAAGGCACCGACAACAGAACCGCGAAGGGTATGAACACGCTCTCATACAAGGCGCACAGAATCAGATAGACCAGAACCATGCAGAGCAGGAATATAAGCGTGGCATTGTTGGTCGTCTTGCTTTCCTCACGCGAAATGCCGCCAAACTCGTATGTGTAATTTGACGGAAGCACTTCACGTGCCGTCTCGCCGATGGCTTCGAGCACCTGCCCCGAACTGTAGCCCTGAGCCGGAGACCCGCTAATCGAGATGGCGTTGAACAGGTTGAAACGGGTGAGGTCTGACGGGCCGTTGGTCTTGGTCAGGCGCACGAACCGGCTCAAAGGCGACATGCCGCCATCGGTGGCACGCACATACATGTGGTGCAGGGATTCCGCATTCACACGATATTCCGCCGGAGCCTGCATGGTCACATGGTAGAGCTTGGAGAACCGGTTGAAGTCGGAAACATATTGTCCGGTATAATAGCCCGACAATGTGGAAAGCACATCTGCGGGCGACACACCCGACTGTTCGCATTTGGCGGCATCGATATCCACCCAGTATTGCGGATAATCCGTGGCAAAGGAGGAATAGACTTCGCCGATTTCGGGTCGCTGCGACAAGGCTTCGACAAACTTGTCTGCCTCTTCCTTGAAGGCGGCGATGTTTCCGCCCGCCTTGTCCTGCAAATAAAGCTCGAAACCGTTTCCCATGCCGTACCCGGCAATCATCGGAGGCGACATGGCGAACACCGTGGCATCGGGAATATCCGAAGTGGCGGCATACATCTTTCCGATGACATCATTGACCGACTGCCCCTCTCCCTTACGCTGCTCCCAGTCTTTGAGTGTCACGAAATACATCGCCTGCGAGGGACCGGAACCGCTGAAAGAGAAACCGGCGACCGCACCGCTGTATTCAATCTCGCCGATGCTGTCGAGACGGCTGTTGATACGCTCCATCACCTTACTTGTCTGAGCCATGGATGTGCCGGGCTTCGTGTTCATGCTCACCATGACCGTCCCGGTGTCCTCTTCGGGAATAAGTCCCGTCTTTGTGACATTGACCAGCAGCACCAGCAACCCGAAAGAAATGCCTATGATGCTCCACAACAGCCATCGGCGATGGATAATGAACATCACTCCACGTACATAGCGTCGGCTCAGACGGTCGAAGACGGCATTGAACGCTTTACGGAAACGGGCTGCAAAATTGTTCTTGGTGTTGCCCTGCTCATCGATATAGGGTTTCAGCAGCAGCGCGCAAAGTGCCGGTGAGAGTGTGAAGGCATTGACTGCCGAGATTCCCACGGCAACAGCCATCGTGATACCGAACTGCGTGTAGAACGCTCCCGAAGTCCCGCCCATCATGGCAACGGGGAAAAACACTGCCATAAAGATGATGGTAGAGGTCAGGATAGCCGACGAAACGCCTTTCATGGCATCATCAGCCGCGAGAACCGCAGACTGATAGCCCTCGTCGAACTTCGCCTGCACCGCTTCCACCACCACAATGGCATCATCGACCACAGTTCCGATGGCAAGCACAAGCGCGAACAGGGTGAGCAGGTTGACGGAGAAGCCGATCATGGACATCACGGCGAACGTACCGATAATGGAGACGAAAATGGATATCGTAGGAATAAGCGTGGACTTAATATCTTGCAAAAATACATATACCACCACGATAACCAGAAGTATCGCTTCAATAAGTGTCCGGATAACAGAATTGATGGAAGCATACAGGAACTTGTTGGTATCGGTAAGCACCACGAATTCCGTCCCTTCGGGCAAGTCCCGGCTGAGGTCGTCAAGCACTTCGTGAATCTCCTTGATGGTGCTTGAAGCATTGG
Source organism: Bacteroides sp. RTP31139st1_H2_RTP31139_211217 (assembly GCF_040227615.1). NCBI lineage: Bacteria > Pseudomonadati > Bacteroidota > Bacteroidia > Bacteroidales > Bacteroidaceae > Bacteroides > Bacteroides sp. RTP31139st1_H2_RTP31139_211217. Next base: position 18,438 of record NZ_JBCNZM010000080.1, read on the forward strand.
ACCCGGCTTTCTGGTTGATGAGCATCATGGCTGCCGGATGCCCGTTCACTTCGGAGGAATAGTTGTAGTATTCATCGCCCAGTTCCACATCGGCAACCTCCTTCAGCCGAAGCACATTGCCGCCCGGCAGTGACTTGATGACCAACTCACCGAACTCTTCCGCGCCGGACAAGCGTCCGCGGTATTTCATCGTGTATTCATTGGCGGTAGGATGATTGGCACCGAAGGAGCCGGTGGCGGCCTCGATGTTCTGTCGTGCGAGTACGGTGGATATGTCATCGGGGATAAGCCCGTATTGCGCCATCTTGTCGGGACGCAGCCAAAGTCGCATGCTGTAGTTGGAACCGAACATCTGTGCCTTTCCCACGCCGCTGATACGTTTCAGCCTCGGCTCGACATTGATTTTCACGTAATTGTTCAGGAAGGTCTGGTCGAAGCGGTCATCGGGCGAATAGAGCGCGAAAGTCATCAGTTCGGCATTCTGCTGCTTTTCAGTGGTGACACCGGTCTTGGTGGCTTCCGCCGGAAGCTGGCTCAGCGCGCCGTTCACGCGGTTCTGCACGTTTACCGCCGCCAGGTCCGCGTTGGTTCCCTGCTTGAAATAGATGTTGATGGAAGCATCGCCCGTATTCGATGCCGTGGAAGTCATATAGGTCATGTCTTCCACGCCGTTGATGGCTTCTTCCAGAGGGGTTATCACTGCCTTCTGCACAGTTTCAGCGTTTGCTCCAGGATAAGTTGCGAATACGTTGATGGTCGGAGGTGCGATGTCGGGGTATTGTTCCACCGGCAAGGAAAACATGGAAATCATGCCCAACAGTACAATCACCACCGAGATAACGCCCGAAAACACCGGGCGGTCTATAAAAAATCGCAGGTTCATTTCGTTTCGTTTTTAGGGGTTATGCTCATGCCTTCTCTCACCAGTCCCACGCCTTCGGCGACAATGGTGTCACCGACCGAAAGACCTTCTTTTACGATAAACCGGTTGCCGTCGTTCAGGCGGTCCACCGTGAGATAGGCGGCTTCCGCCTGTCCGTTTTTCAGACGGTAAGCGATAATCTTGTCCTGCAGTTCCACGGTGGCGGTCATGGGAATGGTTACGGCCTCCGTTTTCGGGTTTTGAAGGATGACATTGCCGATGCTGCCACTCAACAGTTCGCGGTCGGGATTGGGGAACAGGGCTTTGATTTGTACCGTTCCGGTAACAGGATCCACCACGCCGCTTACGGTTTCAATACGTCCTTTCGCCTTGTACAGGCTGCCGTCGTTGAGTTGCAGGCCCACTTCCGGCATCCCGGCTATCATGCTGTCAATCGAGCCATAGCGAGCCAAATATCGCCGTAGCATATTCTCCGAAATGGAGAAATAGGCATACATCTCCGCATTGTCGGACACGACCGTGAAAGGCTGTGCCATATTGGGACCGACAAGCGCACCGATGCGATAGGGCAATGTGCCTACTACTCCGTTGCTCGGGCTTTTGATTTCCGTATAGGAGAGATTGTTGCGTGCATCCGATTCTTGTGCCTTTGCCTGTTCGAGTTCAGCACACGCCACTGCCAGTTGGTTCCGGGCGAGAGAAAGCTCGTAGTCGGATATGACCTTCTCGTCAAACAATGCCTGCTTGCCCCGCAGCTCGATTCTTGCCGTTTCCACTTTTGCCTGTGCCGCGCTGACATTGGCCTGCGCCGTGCGTAATGCCGCCCGATAGGGCACTTGGTCAATTACAGCCAATACTTGACCGGTCTTCACCCGTTCACCCTCTTTCACTTTCAGACGGATAATGCGCCCGGATATTTGCGGCAGGATGTCCACATCCTGCCGTCCGCGTATGGCGGCGGAATAGGACTCGGAGATTTCCACCGGACTTGCCGCGACCTTTATGACCCGATAACTCTGCACCGCATCCTGCTTGCCGTCCGCCTGCCTGCATCCGGTCGGCAGGAACAGCATGAGAGCAAATGCGGCGAAATTCGTGATAATGAATTGCTTGTTCATATTTTCTTCTTGTTTTGTATTAACCTTAATTCCGCAACACTTTGATTTAAATTAATTTATAAGTTCCTGAGCAACAAAAAGTTGCCCAGGATTTTGCCGTGTCAGATTTTTCACTTATCTTAGTGTTGCAATTAGAAAACAAGCGAAAATCGTAACAAGGCATGGCAAAGGTACAAATATAATGCCAGTCTTGTGTTCCATAGGCAGTAAAAACAGGATGTTCAACCGTAAAAACTAGCTTACCACCAGACTTCAGTATTCTATATATCTTTTTTACTAAAATCTCATAATCTGCTACATAGTGAAACGCAAGTGAACTTAATATTACATCAAAACTCTCCTCTGGGAATTCCACATCTTCTATAGCACAGCATTTATATTCAACCTGTGGAAAATGTGTTTTTTCTTTGGCTACCTCGAGCATTTTATGAGAAATATCAACACCTACAACAGAAGAAGCACCGTGTTCCATCGCATAAATACAGTGCCATCCATAGCCGCATCCTAAATCAAGCACACGCTTATCTTTAAAATCCGGCAGCAGCTTTCTCAATGTTTCCCATTCTCCTGCACCGGCTAGTCCCTGCTGTGAGCGACTCATTTGACTGTATTTTTGAAAAAATATATTATCATCATATTTGTTTTCTTTCATCTGAATTCCCCTTGTTTAAAAAGTTATTTATCTCCGTTGCAATTTTCTTCACTTCTTTATAAGGCTTCCCGGTCATATCATAGCATTCAAAAAGTGAAAGACCGAGTAATTCAAAAATATGATTAACCCTTTGGCGTATTTTTCAGGTTTATATTAAAAAGTTTCAAGCAGTTTTATAGCTTTCTTTTCGCCTATTCGAACGTGGTGGAAAGTACGCGAACATAAATTCCCGCGCCCCTATGCGCACGCAGTGCGCTCACGTGCCGAAGGCACATATCGCGCCAGAGGCATATCGCACGCGAATGAAATGTAGCGTATATCGCAAATCCGTGAGGATTTATATCGCTTTAGTTTGTCTGCTTCGTCAGACAAACTAAACTTTCCACGTGGCTGGAGAGGACAGAATGAATGTCATTTGAGTACGTCCGTTCTCGGAAACATATCCACTTCGCTTTTGGCACTATCGGTATACGGGAACATATCCAATCTCTCTCAGGAATGTAGTAAGCATTCGAACAAATGCACCTTTTACACTTTGAGGTTTGGTTGTAGCTTTGCGGCAGTGAATACAATCAAACC
>NZ_JBCNZM010000081.1:0-13269 GCF_040227615.1 Bacteroides sp. RTP31139st1_H2_RTP31139_211217
CTGCAACATTTCCTCCGTATCCGAAACCGGCAACAAGGAGGCATTGAACACCTTTCCATTAATTTCCAGTACTTGCTCCAGATTCCAGCGGTTCACCAGACGCTTACGGAAATAGAGTATGTAATATCCCGACAGTAATACGAACAGCAAAACCACCGCCAGCAAAATGCCCACCATCTTGTTGTTGGTGGAACGCTCCAGCTGCCGGCAATATTCTTCCAAGGATTGGTCTTCTCCCAACAGTTTGTATAAGGTAGTGTAGGCAGCATTATTATAACTATAGTCATCCCATTGCTTCAATGCAAGAAATGAGACTGCCGCTTCATTCCTGATATCCAGAATTACATGGAAATCCGAATTGAACATCTGGTTCCACCAATCCAGTTCCGCAGGCGCCCCGTCTCCCGTCAGCGTCATATAGCGATGTATAGGATGGGCGTATTGCTTGTAATGTTCGTTCAGGCAATACATTGCCGAATCTATGTATTGTAAAGCCAGTTCGTATTCTCCGTCTACATTGCAGTAATAAGCTTCATTGGCATAATCGGAGGCTTCGTCCAGCAAAGCTTCGTATTCATTCTGTGCAAGCAGTGCCAAAGAATCCGGTAACACCTCTCCGGAAGCAGGCTGTTCCACAGCATGCCGGCAGGATGACATGCACAAAGACAACACGACGAGCAACACCGACACAGACTTACGGATACCGGCAGGCAGACGGAAATAAAAACGGCTGCCTTTTCCCAGCCCGCTCTCCACATTGAACAGACAGACCTTGAACAAATCATTCGTCTTGCGATATTTTTCAATGATGCCCTTACAGTTCATCAGTCCAAAGCCACTTCCTTTGTTCTTCCTCAATTCCTCCTTGTCGGGAGCGTCACTCATACCGATGGCTTTTGAGTCATATACTTTTTCTCCCACGATGCGAGCTACATCTTCCGGTGACAATCCACAACCATTATCCTCTACCGAGATTTCCACGTAATCCTCCTCCTGCCGTGCATATACTTTCACCATACCGCCCTGAGGGGTATATTTACGGGCATTCTCTGCCAGTGTATTTATCATAAACAATGTAAGGGCTTTGTCTGCCTTCACCCGGATATCCGTAGGCTGCACCTCCAACGACTGTCTCTTCATCTCGAATGTACGGCTTCCTTTCCTGAGCAGCTCGAAAAGTTCATTCAATTCGAACGTCTCTATGTTCAGGCTAAGGCTTCCTTGCTTCATCTTTATCCAAAGGGCAAGAATATCATTGTATTCGTTGATGGTAGTAACCAACTCGTCGATATACTGGTATTTCTCCTCCTTTATCCGTTCCTCTTTGATGAATCCTTTTTGAGTCAGTTTCTGCACTTCGTTGATGATACGGTCTATGTACGGATGAATCCCGTTGACAATAGCCATACATGCTTTCTTTATCAGATTTTGCCGTTTGTTCCCCGCGATGTGCTGCTCGTAAATGTAGCGTTGCTTTTCCAGTCTGCGGCGCTCATCCCCAAGGGAGATGGACGTCATGCCGTTGTCGATTGCCCATTGGATATAGGGGGTTATCACCCGTACCATCGCCTGCTCATCCTTGCTCATCCGACGCGGGAACACTAATTGCCCGTTGTCTATGCGGATGTCCTTCACTCCAAACAGCTTTTCCAATTCCGGGCAGACAGCCGTCCGGATAGAGTCGATGATTTCCTCCTCAGTCTGTGCATCTGCCGGAATGGATGCCGTTATCTTCTGACAGATATCCAGCATCAGCTGCAGACGGCGGAGATGCACTCTGTTCCGGTCTTTGGAACGCTTGTTGAAAAACCAGAAAAAGAGGGATACAAGCACGAAGCCCACAATGACCAGTGACAACACGACGTTGAGCTGCCCCGCCTCCTTTTCCAATGCTTGATAGCGGCTTTCCAGCTCTTTATCCTGGCGTGTATCTTCAAGGATATCCAGGTAAATATTGCGGTTATAGTCTGATTTTTCTTTCATCCCGAGTCCTGCATACGAAACACTCAACTGTTCACGAATACGTGAAATCCACTCGGGCACGGTTTTCAGTTTCTGCTCCATCCATGCCTTCTCCGCACAAATCGTATCTCGACGGTCAAATGCTTTCAGCCAGTCCAAACTATCGTGGCAGTCATAGAAAAGGCGGTGATGGTCATTTACACATTCCAGAGCAAGTTTTAGCGTGTCAAGAGCTTCTGTATAGTGACTGTGGGCATTCAGGTATTTGCCGATAGATACATATGCACCTGCTATCTGATACAAATCCTTGTATTGGCTGAATTTTTGCAATGCCAACTGCCCCAGACGCATGGGAAGCAGCGAATCTACCGGTACTCCAAAACGTGTCAAGGCATGGGAGCGGCGGTCTTGAAAAAATGCGTAATTATCCGGTGAAGCCATCAAGTTGGCAAGTCCCTGCACTCCATTGCCCTCAAAGTAAAGATAGCCCTTGCGCGAAGCCAACTGCCATGCGGTATAGAGCTCATCAAATTCTCTCAGTCTTCGCTCATCCGGTGTCTCACCCTCGCATAAGGCAGCAGAACCTTTGATGTAGTGATAATACAACAGCTGATTGGTATCTGCCAGCAACTCTTGTTTTTTAGTAACTTCATTAATAGAGGCTACAGCTTCCGGACGCTGTTGCAAATAATAATAATACACAGCAGATACAATATAAAATTCCGAACGGGCATAATTCAAACGCATTTGCTCGTGTTGGTCCACAAACAGATTGTCATCCTCCGCTATTCTTTTCATACGGTGCAAGGCACTATTGCGATAATCGTAGAACTCCTTGTTCAACGCCGTCCGCTGATAAATCTTCATCAAACCGATGTCGGCAATAAGGAGTTCCAGTTCATTCTTGGTCAGATTATAGACATCCATATGAAACTTTTCGGCCTGCTCAAAATCCATGCGCATAAAAGCACAAAAGCCCAGATTATTGGATGCTTCCGCTTTTCCTTGTTTATAGAGGCTGACTTCACGGTAGGCCCTTGATGCCGCATGGCAGGATGAATCCAGGTTTTTATAACGAAAAGCATAAGCCACCTGGTTTAGAGAGTCGATAAGGCGTACTTCCTTCATGGGTGCCGTTCCCACACACGAAACCATTGTTGTACAAAGGCACAACAACCCCGCAAACCATATAAAAGAAAGTCGTTTCATAAAGCAAAGCTACGAATAAATCCGGGAAAGAAAAATAATTTTTATACAATAACTCTTGTTTTATGTAACGGGAAATTCCTACCTTTGCATGCAAATTAACAAATAGGTAACATCTATTACACAAATGAGCGAAAAAGCACCCTTTATGGTATTCTCCGGAACAAATTCGAGATACCTTGCAGAGAAAATCTGCGCTAGCCTTGATTGCCCTCTGGGAAAGATGAACATCACCCATTTTGCAGATGGTGAGTTTGCAGTCTCTTATGAGGAATCTATCCGTGGCTCGCATGTATTCCTGGTTCAATCAACCTTCCCTAATTCTGACAACTTGATGGAACTTCTGCTGATGGTTGATGCTGCTAAAAGAGCATCGGCAAAAAGCGTTGTAGCCGTTATCCCTTACTTCGGTTGGGCACGTCAGGACAGAAAAGACAAACCCCGTGTTTCCATCGGCGCCAAGCTGGTGGCCGACCTGCTCTCTGTTGCAGGTATCGACCGTCTGATTACGATGGACCTTCATGCAGACCAGATTCAAGGTTTCTTCAATATTCCGGTGGATCATTTGTATGCATCAGCAGTATTCCTCCCCTATATTGAATCCTTGAAACTGGAAGACTTGGTAATCGCCACCCCGGATGTCGGCGGTTCAAAACGCGCCAGCACATTCTCCAAATACCTCGGTGTACCCCTGGTATTGTGCAACAAGACACGCGAAAAAGCAAACGTGGTTGCCACCATGCAAATCATCGGTGATGTAAAAGACAAGAATGTAGTATTGGTAGACGATATTGTAGATACAGCAGGAACCATTACCAAGGCTGCCAACATCATGCTGGAAGCAGGAGCCAAATCTGTCCGTGCCATTGCCAGCCACTGCGTAATGTCCGACCCTGCTTCTTTCCGTGTACAAGAATCCGCACTAACGGAAATGGTATTTACTGATAGTATCCCCTACTCTAAAAAATGTGACAAGGTTAAACAGTTGAGCATTGCCGATATGTTCGCCGAAACCATCAAGCGGGTGATGAACAATGAATCAATCAGTTCACAATACATTATCTAACCGCTCCGCGGTTAGAAATTAAAAATTAAAGGCTGCGCGGTTCTGAAGTGAACATTGCGCAGCCTTTAATTTTTAATTTCTAATTTTTAATTCTAATTCTCCAGCCTTCCCATCTTGTAGGTTCCTTTTCGTATCACCTTTCCGTTCTTGTCTGTTTCTACAAACGGACCGTGTTTCTTGCCTTGTTTGAAGAAGCCTTCATAACGGTTTCCGTTCTTGTCCTCCTGGATACCGCTACCTTCTTCCATACCGTTCACAAAACCGCCTTTATATTTGGTTCCATCGGTCTGAATCAGGGTACCTTGGCCGTTGAACTTATTGTCTTTCCATTCACCTTCGTAAGAGTCACCTACATTCCATTTGTAAGTACCGTATCCGTCACGTTGGTTATCTTTCCAATTACCTTCGTAAACGGCGCCGCTTGCCCACGTAAATGTACCGTGGCCTTCCTGCTTTCCATCCTTGAAGCTGCCCACATACTTGTTGCCGCTAGCATGGTAATAAATGCCCTCTCCGGTACGTTCACCTTGAACATAAGAACCTTCGTAACGGTCGCCGGTATGGAAAAAGTAAATACCTTTGCCATGCTGCATGTCGTCCTTCCAGTCACCTACGTATTTGTCACCGTTGGCATATTCAAAAGTTCCTTTACCGTCCCGGACATCATTTTTCCACTCTCCGTCATATTTGGAACCGTCATTCCAGGTCAGTGTTCCTTTGCCGTCTTTCTTGTCATTCTTCCACGAGCCTACATACTTGGAACCGTTCTTCCAGGTATACGTTCCTTGGCCTTCACGTTTATCATTCACCCAGTCGCCCTCATAAATATCACCATTGTAATAGTACATGGTTCCTTTACCGTGCTGGTAATCCTGAAACCACATGCCGTCATAACGGTTGTTATTCATAAAATAGTAGATACCCCTGCCATGCTGCTGGTCTTGAAACCATTGCCCCTCATACTTTTCACCGTCGGGAAACATATATGTACCGTAGCCTTCACGCTTGCCCTTCACATACTCACCCTCGTAGACGTCGCCGTTCTTGAAAACGGTCTTCCCCTTTCCATTGGGCTTGCGGCCTTTTATTTCACCGGTATAGACGGCCCCGTTATCTTTGAACGTATAGGTACCTATCTTTATCTCCGAAGAGAATGTACTTTTCACTTTATCGAAAAAGCCGCTTTTTTTTTCCTGGGCAGTGGCTCCACCTTGGCATAAGAAAGCCAGAATGAGTGCAGTATATAGATATTTCATTAATTGATAATTGATAGTTGATAATTGACAAAGGTAGGATTTATCCGGTAAAATGATGCGATAACTCCCGCTTTTTATGACATTTTTTTGCCGCACACTATTTCTTTTAATTTCTCTTTGCATAAATGCCGCCCTGCAAGTTCACGGATTTCTTGTGGAGTAACCTCCTTGACAGCATCCAGTGCTTCGGCAAAGTAGGTATCCTGCAAGCCCGATACCTGCACAAAAATCCAGGCATCTGCCAACGAGAATGCAGATTCATAACTACGGCACATGTCTCCCAACATATAGTTCTTCACCATGGAAAGCTCTCCATCGGAAGCCAGCTCGTTCTGAAGGCGGTCTATTTCATGATAAACCTCACCGATAAGAGGCTCCACAAATTCGTTGGCGGCTTCGGCACTGACCGCCAACACTCCCTGCCCCGGATAGGGCATGATGGCTGCGGAGATACCGTATGTGTATCCTTTATCTTCCCGGATATTGGACATCAGGCGACTGCCAAAATAACCCCCGAACAGTGTGACCAGTACGCGGGCCTTCAAGTAGTCCGGATGATTACGGTCCAGGGAAAGCATGCCCATACGGACGGCACTTTGCAGGGCGTCCGGACGTTCGATGAAGATACGTTTTCCGGAGGTGGTAACCGGATGGAATTCTGTCTTCTCCGGTTTGCGGAAATCCGTACCGAAAGCCTCGCAGCCAAACAAGGACTCTATCCTGTGGATGCAATCACCGGTTACCTTACCCGAGAGATAGATGCTGCAATTATTGGAATGATAGTAACGGTCATAAAACTCGCGTAGCACCGCAGGAGTGATGCGCCGATAATCCTCTTCCTGCACCAGACGTCCACCGGGATGCTGCCCGCCGTACAGAGCCTTCACCAATCCGCGGTGCGCCAGAAAGTCCACCTTGGAAGAGTTGACAAGAAACTGCTGGATATTGTTGTCTACAATCACTCCCAGCTCTTTCTCGGGAAATACCGGCTCTTTGACGATAGACTCCAATATGTCAAGCGTTTGGGGAAGGTATTTATTCAGAGAATAAAGGGTGACATAGGCATACTCGGATGCACTGGACAATTCCAGCCAGGCTCCGTAATAGTCCAGCTTTTCCGCTATCTGGGCGGCATCGTAGCGTCGGGTTCCCTCGCGAAGCATGCGGTTCGTAAACAACGCCTGCAAGGGCTGTTTCTGTTGCCATCGGCCGCCTGCCATGAGGAGATCGATACGTGTCACTTCATTGTCACCGGCATTGAGCACACTCAATGGCACGCCATTAGGCAACTTGATACGTTCCGGCCTTTGCACCACCAGTTGTTCCGGTTCAAGAATCCGGGGTTGGTCACTTCGGTTCAGCATGGGCTTTCTAGTTTACAGCCCATGGCTTTTAAGAAATTCTTCTGCCCGTTCCAAATCTTGAGGAGTATCTATGCCGATAGTTTCTACATCCGTGATACCTGCTTTGATAGTGTATCCGTTTTCCAACCAACGAAGCTGTTCCAATGATTCGGCAATCTCGAGGGATGACTGCGGAAGGGCGGTTATCTCTTTCAGTACCTCTACGCGATAGGCATAAAGGCCGATATGCTTATAATACGTATGGTTCTCCAGCCAGTCTTCCTTCGCCGCATTGCGCTGGTAGGGAATGATGGAACGGCTAAAATAGAGGGCATTCCTGTTTTTGTTGAGCACAACCTTCGGAGAGTTCACATTTTCCAGTGCCTCAAAACCATTATCTACCGTAAAGGGTTTCACCAGAGTGGCTATCTGGGTGGCCGGATCGTCGAAACATGCTTTGACGGCTTGTAACTGCGAAGGCTGGATGAAAGGCTCATCCCCCTGGATATTCACCACGACATCAAACTGTCCTCCTATTTTTGTACAAGCTTCCTGACAGCGGTCGGTGCCGCTTTTATGTTCGGTGGAAGTCATTACCACCTTTCCTCCGAATGCTTTTACTGCGGCTTCAATACGCTCATCGTCCGTAGCCACGTATGCATCGTCCAAGATTCCTGCCACTTGCTCGTATACTCGCTGTATCACGGTTTTTCCACCTAACACCGCCAATGGTTTGGCTGGAAAACGCGTAGATGCGTAACGGGCAGGTATGATTCCTAAAAATTTCATTTTCAATCTTCGTTTTTTAAAATGAGAGTGTGTCCGAAAGTGTTCATATACTATCGACCCATCTCCTTATATTCTTTATTAATTATAACAGTTGTTTCAATCCTCGCAGGATATAATCACGTTTCAAATCTTTTGGCTTATAGACAGTCCCGTCACAAGACAACAAGTCTATATCCAGCCGTACAATTTCCTGCTCCTTCTCCTCGGGCTTCCTTCCGGCTTCCCGTTCGATGGCTTTCAGGCAGGCGGTGACTTCCTCTACCGGATTATCGGAAGCAAAGCATGCCACCTGATTGGAGAACAGATTCGGACGGTGAAAGAACAAAGGTACCGTCTCCTCCTCTTCCGAGAAACGTATTCCCGAAAAAAGTTCCGTCAAGCGTCTGCGAGCCAGTTCCATGTTCTCCCTCCGCTGTTCGTTGCTCCCAATACTAATCGTATAATCCATTTTTTAAGGTGAAAGGGGAAAAGGTGAAAATTGAAAGTTTACCTTTCCACTTTCAATTTTCACCTTTCAACTAATTAAACAGTTCGTCGAGTCCCTCTATCGGTTCTTCTATATGGGTGTCTCCTTCCAGATTCACATCATCCTTGCACGGGTCATAGCCTTCGGGCAACTGGAATGTTTCATTTTCATCATATCCCAGAGATTTGTCACCGAGCACTTTCACCATGTATTTTGTCCAGATAGGCAATGCCATGGAAGCACCTTGTCCGTGAAGCATCGTATCGAAGTGGATGTCGCGGTCCTCACCGCCCACCCAGCAACCGGACACAAGCGAAGGCGTGAAGCCCATAAACCAGCCGTCGGCATTGTAGTTCGTCGTTCCGGTCTTGCCGCCCATGTCGGCTTTCACACCTAGACGGCGCACACGGCCTCCGGTACCTTCGTTGACAACGGCACGCAGCATGACCAGCATCTTGTAAGCGCTGGATACACTGATGACTTCCTGCATTTCGGGAGCAAAGGTTGCCAGCACGTTTCCATCATTGTCCTCGATGCGGGTCACGAACAGCGGAGCTACCCGGATACCCTTGTTGGGGAATGCGGTATAGGCACTTACCATCTCGCCGACGGAAATCTCGCACGGGCCCAGACAGAGTGAAACGGAAGGTACTATATCACGGTTGCGGACACCGAAAGTATGTATAAGACGTTTCAGATTATAGGGATTCAGTTTACTCATGAGATAGGCCGTAATCCAGTTGTCCGAGTTTGCCAGCCCCCACTTCACAGTCACCATGTCACCAATCAGCTTTTTGTTGGCATTACGCGGCGTCCACGGTTTTCCGTTTTCATCAATCAGCGTGTATTCCACGTGGCGCACTTCGTCGCAGGGAGAAAAACCGTTCTCCATAGCCAGTGTATAAAGGAAAGGCTTGATGGTAGAACCTACCTGGCGGCGTCCCACCATGGCCATATCGTACTGGAAGTAATGGTAGTTCGGTCCGCCTACGTATGCCTTGACATGTCCGCTGCGCGGGTCCATGGACATGAAACCGGCACGAAGGAAGAACTTGTAGTAACGGATGGAATCCATCGGGGTCATAATGGTGTCTTTCTCCCCTTCCCAACTGAATACGGACATCTCCTCCGGGGTGTCGAAGGCTTTCTTTATTTCAGCTTCGGTGGCTCCGGCTTTCTTCATGAGGCGGTAGCGGTCGGACAACCTCATGGCACGTCCCAGAATCTCGTCTACCTGCTCCTGGGTCAGACGGAAGGTGTAGGGAGCTTTCTTGGCCCCTTTCTTTTCCTTGAAGAAGTAACCTTGCAGTTCCTTCAGATGCTCTGTCACGGCATCCTCGGCATACTGCTGCATACGCGAGTCGAGCGTGGTATAGATTTTCAGCCCGTCGGTGTAGAGGTTGTATTTGGTACCGTCTTTCTTGGTGTTCTTTTCGCACCATCCAAAGAGCGGATTGTTCTCCCAGTCGAGTGAATCCTCGTAGTATTTCTGCATCTGCCAGCCGCGGTAGTTGGCCTTGTCGGGCTTCTTGGCGGTGAGCACGCCGCGCAGGTATTCGCGGAAATAAGTGGCCAACCCTTCCTTGTGGTCCACACGGTTGTACTTCAGTTTCAGAGGCAATGCCTGGAGGGAGTCGCGCTCGGCTTCCGTAATATATCCCGCTTTCCGCATCTGGTCGAGCACCACATTGCGCCGTCCGCGGGAACGTTCATTGTAGCGCACCGGATTATAGAGAGACGGATTCTTGCACATGCCCACCAACGTAGCCGCTTCCTCAATCTTCAAATCTTTCGGTTCGCAACCGAAGTAGGTAAAGGCAGCAGTCTTGATGCCTACCGCATTGTTCAGGAAATCGAACTTGTTGAGATACATGGTGAGGATTTCCTCTTTTGTATAGTAACGCTCCAGCTTTACGGCAATCACCCATTCGATGGGCTTCTGGAACAGACGTTCCATCACATTGTCGGCACTGGGAGAATAAAGCTGTTTGGAAAGCTGCTGGGTGATGGTACTGCCACCGCCGGCATTCTTCTGCATCAGGATACCGCGCTTCACTACGGCACGCGTCAGGGCGTAGGCGTCAATGCCCGAATGTTCGGCAAAACGTACATCTTCCGTAGCTATCAAGGCGTTGATGATATTGGGCGACAAATCATTGTATCCCACAAACACGCGGTTTTCCTTACTATAGGAATAAGTACCCAATACTTTTCCGTCCTCGGAAAAGACTTCTGTGGCAAATTTGTAATTCGGATTTTCCAGGTCTTCCACCGGAGGCATATAGCCTATCCAGCCCTTGGCTATGGAAAAGAATATAAAGACACACACCAGCGAAATCAGTGCGATGAAAATCCATAGGATTTTGACGACTTTCCTTATCATGTTTCAGTTGCTAAAATCAAAGTTCAATAATAGGGCAAAGGTACGGAAATATATTGGATGTGCCTATGCTTTTTATATCTTTTTCAGGATAAGATTTCCGGCATCCACAAAAAAAACGCCCGTTTATTTTAATGGAAACTCTCAGTGAAATGCAAAACGATTGCAAAACAATTAGAAAACTTGAAGAAAAAATCGGAAAGGAAAAATACATCGTAATGAGCTATAATACAGATTGGGACAACGAAAACTTGCCCTCGCGCGCGTAAGAGGAGATAAGATAAGAAGAGAAGAGAAAAAACGACGTTGTCGTTAAAAAGAACGACGGCGACGGCGTAAAGAGATACCACACTTCACTGTCCGGAATGCCACACTTCGACAAGGCAAACGCCGCACTTGACTAAGGCAAATGCCACACTTGAACATTCGCGAAATGCGGCATTTACTTTGTCGAAGTGTGGCATTTCGGATGATGAAGTGTGGCATTCCGGACAACAAGCCACACGGTTAAAAAAACAGCCCATATTTCGCAAAAAACTTCCCCGCATATTTCCGTAGCCCGCATATTTTCCGTAACTTTACACTCTCGAAAAGTATAAATGAATTCAACGATATGGAAAACAGAAGTTTAGTCACCATTGCCGAGCATAGCCGGGAAAAAATCCTCTATATGCTCGAGATGGCGAAAGAGTTTGAAGCCCATCCCAATCGGCATATATTGGACGGGAAAGTAGTTGCCACCTTATTTTTCGAGCCTTCCACCCGTACACGCCTCAGTTTCGAGACTGCCGCCAACCGGCTTGGAGCACGTGTCATCGGGTTCAGCGACCCAAAGGCCACCAGCTCATCCAAGGGCGAGACGCTGAAAGACACCATCAAGATGGTAAGCAACTATGCCGACATCATCGTGATGCGCCACCACCTCGAAGGGGCCGCACGCTATGCCAGTGAAGTCACCACCGTGCCCATTGTGAATGCCGGAGACGGTGCCAACCAGCATCCCTCACAAACCATGCTCGATCTCTACTCCATCTACAAGACACAAGGCACACTGGAGAACCTGAATATCTTCCTGGTCGGCGACTTGAAGTATGGCCGTACCGTCCACTCCCTGCTGATGGCCATGCGCCACTTCAACCCCACTTTCCACTTCATCGCTCCCGACGAGTTGCGGATGCCCGAAGAATACAAAATTTACTGCCGCGAGCACAACATCAAGTACGTGGAACATACGGACTTTACGGAAGAAATCATTGCTGATGCCGACATCCTCTACATGACCCGTGTGCAGCGCGAGCGCTTCACCGACCTTATGGAGTACGAGCGGGTGAAGAATGTCTACATCCTGCGCAACAAGATGCTGGAACATACCCGTCCCAACCTGCGCATCCTGCATCCGTTGCCCCGTGTCAACGAAATAGCCTATGATGTGGACGACAATCCCAAGGCATACTATTTCCAGCAGGCACAAAACGGACTGTATGCCCGTGAAGCTATTCTGTGCGATGTACTGGGCATCACGCTGGATGAGGTGAAAAAGAGTAAAGGAGTAATTCAGTAGAATCGTCTAATAACTAATATTTCAAGATGTTAAGCGAAAAGAAACAGGAATTGCAGGTTGCTGCTCTGGAAAACGGCACTGTAATAGACCATATACCCTCCGAGAGACTGTTTACCGTAGTCTCCCTGCTCGGACTGGAACACATGAGCAACAATATCACCATCGGCTTCAACCTCAAGAGCAAGAAGCTGGGCACGAAAGGCATCATCAAGATTGCCGACAAGTTCTTCTGCGACGAAGAGATAAACCGTATCGCCGTGGTGGCTCCCAATGTAAAACTGAACATTATCCGCGACTACGAAGTGGTGGAGAAACGCGAAGTCCGCCTGCCCGAAGAGCTGCGCGGAATCGTGAAATGCGCCAACCCGAAGTGCATCACGAACAATGAGCCTATGCCTACGTTGTTTCATGTCGTGGATAAGGACAATTGCGTCATCAAATGTCACTACTGCGAAAAGGAGCAGACCAGAGAAGATATTGAGATTATATGAAAGAAGACTGGAAACCCGGAACCATGATTTATCCGCTGCCCGCCGTACTGGTGAGCTGCGGAAGCACTCCGGAGGAATATAACATTCTGACTATCGCATGGACGGGGACGATTTGTACGAACCCGCCCATGTGCTACATCTCCGTACGCCCCGAACGCCACTCCTACGACATCATCAAGCGGAATATGGAATTCGTCATCAACCTCACCACGAAAGATATGGCACGGGCCACGGACTGGTGTGGCGTACGCTCCGGAAAGGACTACAACAAATTCGAGGAAATGCATCTGACACCGGGGAAAAGCACCGTAGTCAGCGCGCCTCTTATCGAGGAATCACCGCTTTGCATAGAATGCCGGGTAAAGGAGATTATGGCTCTCGGTTCGCACGACATGTTTATAGCGGATGTGGTAAATGTACGTGCCGATACCCGTAATCTGAACCCTGAAACCGGCAAACTGGAACTGGCGGAAACGAATCCCTTGGTCTATGTGCACGGTGGATATTATGAGCTGGGAGAAAAGATAGGCAAATTCGGATGGTCAGTAGAGAAAAAGAAGTAATAATGCGATAAAGGTTTTAAGAGATGGAGTTGCGACGAATCTTGATGGGTTTATATCTGTTGGCCTTCCCCGCCATGATGTGGGGACAGACTCCGGTTGTGCCCGGTACTACCGACGAAGAGCATTCCGGGCACCGCAAGGAAACTCCGGTCAATTTCGGTTTCAAAGGCGGTTTCACCTCTTCCT
>NZ_JBCNZM010000081.1:13279-17962 GCF_040227615.1 Bacteroides sp. RTP31139st1_H2_RTP31139_211217
GTACAGAACAATTACAAAATAGGATATTTCGGTTCCCTTTTCATGCGGATAAATTTCGACCGCCACTTCCTGCAACCGGAAATATCCTACAACATCAACCGGTGCAACATCACCTTCGAGAAACCTCTGCCCGAAGACGCCGCATCAGGAGCCCGGCCGGAGGAAGCCTCCATTACATCGTCCATCCACAGTATAGACATCCCCGTCATCTACGGATACAACTTCATCAAGGAGGGGCCGTACAGCCTTGCCGTCTTTGGAGGACCCAAAGTGCGCTATATATGGGACAGGAAAAGTGACATCGACTTCGAGAATTTCGACCAGGTGAATATCCGTGAAAGGCTGCGTCCGCTCAATCTCAGTTTCACCGTCGGCGTATCCGTCACCATCTCACGCGTCTTTTTCGACTTCCGTTACGACATGGGGCTGCATAACATCTCCAAAAACGTGACATACGATATTCCGGCCGACAACAACGCTGCAGACGAAAACACGAAAAACGAAATCCGTTTTCACCGCAGGGACAATGTGCTGAGTTTTTCTTTCGGAGTGTTCTTTTGACAGTAAATTTCTTCCTTTTCTTTCAATTTATTCATTTATTTCCCGTAAATTTGTGCGCTTAATAAGAGAACACAGATTTATCAAACTTATCTAATAAGCAGAATGAAAAGAGATGATTTAATTTTCGAACTTATCGAAAAAGAACACCAACGTCAGCTCAAAGGCATTGAACTGATTGCATCAGAGAACTTTGTAAGTGACCAGGTTATGCAGGCAATGGGCTCCTGCCTCACCAACAAGTATGCTGAAGGATACCCCGGCAAGCGTTACTATGGTGGTTGTGAGGTAGTGGACCAGAGTGAGCAGATTGCCATCGACCGCTTGAAACAGATCTTCGGCGCAGAATGGGCCAACGTACAGCCGCACTCCGGTGCACAAGCCAATGCAGCCGTATTCCTCGCCGTGCTCAATCCGGGCGACAAATTCATGGGACTGAACCTTGCACACGGCGGTCACCTCTCCCATGGTTCACTGGTCAACACTTCCGGTATTATCTATACTCCCTGCGAATACAATCTGAACCAGGAAACCGGACGTGTGGACTATGACCAGATGGAAGAAGTTGCCCTGCGCGAGAAACCCAAAATGATTATCGGCGGCGGTTCTGCTTATTCCCGCGAATGGGACTACAAGCGCATGCGCGAAATCGCGGACAAGATAGGTGCCATCCTGATGATTGACATGGCTCATCCTGCCGGACTGATTGCAGCCGGTGAACTGGATAACCCCGTGAAATATGCCCACATCGTGACCTCCACTACCCACAAGACTCTGCGTGGTCCTCGCGGTGGCGTTATCATGATGGGCAAGGACTTCCCAAACCCCTGGGGCAAGAAAACTCCGAAGGGAGAAATCAAGATGATGTCCCAGTTGCTGGATTCAGCCGTATTCCCCGGTATCCAAGGTGGTCCGCTAGAACATGTCATCGCAGCCAAAGCCGTTGCCTTCGGCGAAATCCTGCAACCGGAATGGAAAGAATATGCCAAGCAGGTGAAGAAAAACGCTACTGTCTTGGCACAAGCCTTGATGGACCGTGGCTTCACCATCGTTTCCGGCGGTACGGACAACCACTCCATGCTGGTAGACCTGCGCAGCAAATATCCCGATTTGACCGGTAAGGTTGCCGAGAAGGCGTTGGTATCTGCCGACATCACCGTAAACAAGAACATGGTTCCGTTTGACAGCCGCTCGGCTTTCCAGACTTCCGGTATCCGTCTGGGTACTCCTGCCATCACAACCCGTGGTGCCAAGGAAAACCTGATGCTCGAAATTGCCGAAATGATTGAAACCGTTCTGTCCAACGTAGACAACGAACAAGTCATCGCAGAGGTTCGCGCACGCGTAAATGCGAAGATGAAAGAATACCCGCTGTTTGCGTATTAATAAGCAATCAGAATTAAAAATTAAAGGCTGCGCAATGTTCGCTTTGACCTGCGCAGCCTTTAATTTTTAATTCTTAATTCTAAACGCGCTCCGCGCGTTTAGCTCAGCCCTTCTATATTTCCGTCCACAATATCAATGTGTTCGGCTTGTGGTTTCTTGGGTAATCCCGGCATACGGAGAATTTCACCGGCGATGGCTACAATCATTTCCGCACCGTTATTGACCACAATATCCTTGATGTGGAACTCAAAGTTGTTGACTGCACCGTATATCTTCGGGTCGGCAGAGAAGGAGTACTGTGTCTTGGCAATACAGACGGGGTAATGGCTGATACCCATCTGCTCTATCAGTTTGATAACCTTGCGGGAGTGGAGACTGTAAGTCACTACGCTTGCCCCGTAGAGGTTGCAGGCTACCTTTTCTATTTTACGTTCCACGCAATCGCTCTCTTCGTAGGTGAAGGTCAGCGGTTCGGATGGTTTGTTCTCGATAGTATCTACTACCAGATTGGCAAGGTCAACGGCTCCCTCTCCTCCTTTGGCAAAGGCGTTGTTCACGGCAAAACCTACCTCAAGCTTTTCTTCGCAATGGCGGCGGATAGCTTCCACCTCCTCGTCCGTATCACTGGCAAAACGGTTGAATGCCACGATGACCTGCTGGCCGAATGAACGCAAATTGCGTACATGCTTGTCCAGATTGCCGAAGCCCTCTTTCAGTCCTTCCATATTGGGTTCCTTGATGCGGTCCAGACTGACACCGCCATGCATCTTCAGTCCTTGTGCGGTAGCAACGATTATCGTCAGCTTGGGCTGTAGGCCGCTCTTGCGGCACTTGATGTTGTAGAACTTCTCCGCACCCAGGTCAGCCCCGAAACCGGCTTCCGTCACTACATAATCGCCGAATGTCATGGCCATTTTTGTGGCAAGAATGGAGTTGCAACCATGGGCAAGATTTGCGAACGGGCCGCCATGAACAAAAGCAGCCGAGCCTTCGGTAGTCTGTACCAAGTTGGGGTTGATAGCATCTTTCAACAGTACGGTAATGGCACCGGCTACTCCTAACTCCTTCACTGTGAAAGGAGTACCATCGAAACGGAATCCCAGAATAATATTTTCAATACGGCGACGGAGGTCGTCGAGGTCCGTTGCCAGACAGAGAATAGCCATAATTTCGGAAGCCGGGGTAATATCGAAGCCCGACTCCTCGGTAATGCCGTTGGTGCTCGGTCCCAATCCGGTGACAATGCTCCGCAAGGAACGGTCATTCACATCAAGTACGCGCCGCCAGATGATTTCTTTCAGTCCGAAGCCGTCTGCCTGATGCTGGTACAAGTAATTGTCGAGCAAAGCGGAAATCATGTTGTGTGCGGAGGTAATGGCGTGAAAGTCGCCCGTAAAGTGCAGGTTTATCTTCTCCATGGGCAGCACCTGGGCATATCCTCCACCGGCAGCACCGCCTTTCATGCCGAAGCAAGGACCCAGCGAGGGTTCGCGTAAAGCCACAATCGCTTTCTTGCCAATCTTGTTCAGCCCCAATGCCAGCCCGATGGACACGGTTGTTTTACCGATACCCGCTTTCGTAGCCGTGATAGCCGTCACCAGTATCAGATTGCTCTTCTTCACTTTCTCTTCATCAATCAGATGCGTAGGAATCTTGGCTATGTAACGGCCATAGTTCTCTACTTCGTCACGCGGGATATCCACACTTTCAGCCACCTGCTTTATCTTCTTCAGCTCTATGCTGCGGGCTATTTCAATGTCCGATTTCATACAGAGTCTTTTCTTTAAATAACAACTTTAATGTTTTGAAAGTTGCAAAAGTACGAAAGATGTGGCAAAGTACAAAAGAATACCGTATTTTCACCTGACCACCTGCATCTTCTATCTATTTGAACCGCGACGTATCCACTGCCTCCCGTTGCTTCTCCTTATATCCACCGAATTTATAGGTGAACGATACGCCGAATTCGCGGAAGCATGAGTAATGATTCGTCACATTCTGCGTCTTGAAACGGATGCGGGGAGAAATCTGTCCCGTCTCAAAAATATCGTTGCAATAGAGGTTGAGAATGGCTTTGTTCTTGGCGAAGCCGTAGCGCAGGGCAATATTCACATTGCCCGACGTAGGCAGGTCGTAGATGCCCTGAATGGCTTTACTATGCACAAATCCGGTCACCGTCAGCTTCAAGTCGGGTTTGGTGGAGAGAGTAAAAGTATTGTTCATCTGGGCAATGCCATAGCATTGCTTTCTGTCGAAAGGAATATCCCAGAAATCACCATCCTTTTCGCGATGCCACAAGCCGATGAGGGTAAGGCGAGAATTCAACCAATCCTTCACCTTAAACGGGATAGAGGCTTGTATTCCTGCTTGTTGCTGATAATCAAAATTGAGTGTCTTGTAGATTTCAACCAGACGTTCGGAGGATTGGTAGAGTGTCTGTACGGAGTAGTCCTTGGTATGGTTGAACCAAGCGCTGAAGATGTATTTGCTTTTCAAAATATAGGTCATTTTCAGCTCATACTCTTGTGCCGGTTTCAGCAACGGATTACCATGCAGCTCAGAGTATCCGCCGCCGATGTAAGAGACGGCATCCTGCACCGCCCAGTAGTCGGGATAGTCCTTGTCGCTGCTCAGAGAGAGCTGAAGGATATGTCCCGGTGCCGGCATATAGTTCAAGTTGACGATGGGATACCAGTCCCACTGGTTCCAGACGGGAGTCTTGTAATGCTCCACAGCCAG
>NZ_JBCNZM010000081.1:17972-21389 GCF_040227615.1 Bacteroides sp. RTP31139st1_H2_RTP31139_211217
CCAGAGAAGCGTCCAAAGCAAGTTTGTCGCCGAAACTCTTGCTGAAACCTGCATAGATATTCCAGGTCTGCTCGCGGCGGCGGGACTTCATATTGCTCAAGGCATCCGATGAGGTCAGTTGTCCACCGGTGTCGGGGTCATAATAATATTGGTAGCTGTTGTCGATGCTGGTAGTATAGATGGCTCCGTAATTCAAATCCCAACCTTTTCCCAGACTGTGCTCCTGGGCCAGAAAGAATTTCCATCGGTTGATGCGTTGGCAATCTTCGGTGTAGAAGTCAAGTTCCTCGTCCTGCATGCGGCTATGCAGCAACTGGTCGGACGGGAAACGGTAGTAGGTCAGTTCGGCACCGGCTTTGAGGCCAAAAGGGGTACGATAGTCCAGACGGCCGTTGTGCAGCCAGTCGGTGCTATTGCCATGAGTTGTGGACACCTGCGTGCCCGTCACGCCCTTCCAGTTGTGGGAGGTGGAATAGCCACCGTTATAGACGAAACTCAGCTGATGGTTCTTGGCGATATTATAGTCCGCCCCTACCCGGAAGCTATGGGTATGGCTGCGGCCACGGCCCACCTCATCTGTTGTCATGGGGTGAACCGAGCCGTCTGCCAGAGTGTGCACAGCCTCTTTGTCGGTAGTAGAGTAGCCCCGGCCATGGCTGTGCGAGTAAAGAAAATCTGCTGAGAATTTATTTTTGCTGAAGAGCAGGCTGGCGCGTTCCTCAAAGCCTTCGTTATGCTTCTGGCGATACTTGGCATAGAGTTCGCCTTGCCAGGAGCCGGGGCCGCCTGCCGATTGTTTCAAGGTGATATTGATAAGTGCGCCACGCACCTGGTAGCGTGCAGGGGCGTTGTACATCACTTCTGCCTTCTCTATGCGGCTGGCAGGGATGCTGCGCAGCAAGGAATAGAGCTGCTCTGTGCTGAGGGTGGTTACTTTGCCGTCCAGGATAACGGTGACTCCCTGACCTGCCAACTGCAGCCCTCCATTCATCTCGATGACGCCAGGAAGCTCTTTCACGGCATCGTAGGCATTGTCTACGGGGAGGTTCTGGATAAGGCGGGGCAGGTCGTACACCAGCTTGCCTTGCGCTGCCTTAACGATGGGACGTTCACCGGTAATCATCACTTCCGGCAAGGTCTGATAAAGACTGTCCAGACGGGCATCGGTCGTGATAAGGCTGTCGGCGCTGAGGATGCGGTTGTCGTCCGCACCGGAGGTGGTTGCAGTACCGTTGTTCTCTTGTGCCGAAAGGCTGATGCTCAAAGCACAGCATACAATAGGGAGTAAATAGAATCGTTTCATGTTCTTCTTTTTATTTATGTTTATATTCTTCTTCTGCAAATCTTCGTCTGCAAAGTACGGCAGAATCAGCAGAAACTTGTGTTATCAGCGGCTTACCAAGTGTTATCCAGTGTTATCGGGAGTGTTATTTAGTCTTATCGGATGATAGGGTTCACAATATTAATCTTACCTTTGTATGTATAAAAGTAACCGGAAACAAACATGAAACTGCCATTCAAATATATTGCCATACTTGTCATCGTCTCCCTGGCCGGCATCTTCGCCTACCAAGCCTACTGGCTGACGGGGCTCTACCATACCATGCACAGTGAAATGGAAAGGGACATCACCGAAGCCATGCGCATGAGCGACTATAACGAAATGATGATACGCGTGGATAAAATGAAGCAGGACGACATAAACCACGGTGAAGTCAGCGTATCAGCCGGATACAGCGATGACGGAAAATCATTTGTCCGTAGCAGTACCACCATCTCCCGTGAAGATTCTTTGGACAACACCACCCTGCACGAAACCTTCATGCCCAAAGGAGACAGTGTTTACGTGACCCACCCGAACGATTCAACCCGCGTGGAAGTCAGTGTCAGGGACTCAGACAGCTCTCCCCAATCCGCATTGAGTGCCAAAGGGGGACTGGATGTGATTTTGCGCGACCAAAACAGTATGCTGGAACTCGCCACCTACTTCCAGCGCGGACTGCATTCGGGACTGGACATCATTTCCGACCCCGACGTACTGCTTTATGACAGCCTGCTGACTTCATTCCTGCATGACCGTAACATCAATCTTCCCCATAGGCTGCTACATCTTCACAAAGGCAGCAAATGGGACTCTACCATTCTCTATATAGATACATTGGTAAACATCGGTACCCCCGGCTATGTGCCTACCTCAAAAGCCGTGGAATATAATTATTCTTTCGACATCAATACAAGTCAAAGCTACCGTCTCATCATGGAACCGGCCGGCACGTTGGTCTTGCGACAGATGTCGGGCATTCTCACCACATCATTCGTTATTCTGATCGTACTCGCTTTCTCCTTCTGGTTCCTGATACGCACCATCCTGAAACAGAAGACACTGGAAGAGATGAAGAGCGATTTCACCAACAACATCACCCACGAACTGAAAACCCCCATCGCCGTAGCATATGCCGCCAACGACGCTCTGCTCAACTTCAACCAAGCGGAGGAAAAGGCCCAACGCGACAAATACCTGCGTATCTGCCAGGAACAGCTTCAGCGCCTCAGTGGACTGGTTGAACAGATACTTTCCATGAGTATGGAACGCCGCAGGACTTTCCGCCTGCACCCGGAGGAGTTTGCAATACGTGATATTCTGGAAACGCTCATCGAACAACACAAGCTGAAAGCGGAAAGCTCCGTCCACATATCGGTGGACATCGAACCGGAAGATTTGAGCGTACTTGCCGACCGTACGCATTTCAGCAACATCATCAGCAACCTGATAGACAACGCCATCAAATATTCGCATGGAGAAGCCGAAGTGACCATCCATTGCCGCAAGGTAACCGTCGAAGGGCAGAATGAACAGACCGAAATCTCTGTCAGCGACCACGGTATCGGTATTGCTCCCGAGAAGCAGAAGCACATCTTCGACAAATTCTACCGCGTACCCACGGGTAATCTGCACGATGTGAAAGGCTATGGGCTGGGATTGTTCTATGTGAAGACCATGATAGAGAAGCATGGTGGCAGCGTATCGGTAAAGAGTGAGTTGGGAAAAGGAAGTACCTTTACGATAAGGATATGATAACATTATTTGTTAGGGTACTTTACATTACTTGTTAAGGAGCTTTACATTACTTGTAACAAAAGCGACAATTATGGAAAAGATAACCGTACTTCTGGTTGAGGACGAACAGACCCTCGCCATGATTATCAAGGACACATTGGAAGGACAGAACTTCATCATCCACACCGCAGCAGACGGTGAAGAGGGATTGCGCAAGTTCTTCGACCTCCGCCCCGACGTGCTGGTGGCAGACGTGATGATGCCCCGCATGGACGGCTTTGAAATGGTGCGCCGCATCCGGCAGACCGACAAACAGACCCCGGTACTGTTCCTTACCGCCCGCTCCGCCATCAACGATG
>NZ_JBCNZM010000082.1:0-8864 GCF_040227615.1 Bacteroides sp. RTP31139st1_H2_RTP31139_211217
ATATAGTCCATTTCTGCTATGCGTTTTCGGAAGTTCCGTTTGTCAATGCTCTCGCCGTATATAGCTTCGTATAAGCTTTGCAGTTGTGACAGCGTGAACAGTTTAGGTAGTAGATTAAAGCCGATTGGTTCGGTGGACGCTTTTTGTTGCATCAACTTCCGAGCTTTCTCCACCATTTGCGGATGATCAAAGATTAGCGCTGGCAGTTCATTGATATTTACCCAGAAAGCATTGTGTTGCTGTACGGATTCTTTGTCGTATTCGTTGATGTTGATGAGCGCATAGTAAACAATGGAGACTACGCGTTCTCCTGGGTCACGATCTATGGCTCCGAAAGCTTGGACTTGTTCCATATATACATCTTCCAGTCCGGTTAGTTCATTCAGGACTCGTTTGGCTGCATCATCCACGCTTTCGTCTTCCTGCACGAATCCACCCATCAGCGACCATTCGCCCATTGCCGGTTCGAAGTTACGCTTCAGCAACAGCAGGTTCAATTCTCCTTCATTGAAACCGAAAATAATGCAGTCGATACCTACATAAAGTTTCGGATTTGAACTATAGTAATTACTCATATCTTAATTTTTGTTTAAGGGGTATGCTGCATGGATATATATCATAGCAACATACCGATTTACCAGAAATACCAATAAAAAGCAGCAGTAATACCCAGGATGATAAGGGTATGAATGATATCCCATTTATTCCAACTCGCACGTGTAGCTGCTTTTTGTTCAGGAGTTGAAGTTCCGAATACCAGCCCTTGAATCTTTTCAGCGCTTGGGGCAGCTGTAAACATGCTGACTGCGATAACCACTACGATGCAGAACAAGAACATCCATCCGCAGAAAAACAGCCAGTTCATATCATAGAACAGATACTTGAAGGTACTGCTTGACACATCTCCTACATTGCTGTAATATACTTTTGCCCCCAGACGGGTTAAACCGATAATCATTCCGGCAATCAGTCCCCACATACCGCCTTGTGCAGAGGTGCGTTTCCAGCAGATCCCCAAGAGGAAGGCTGCGGCAATGCCTGGTGCTAATACAGATTGTACATCTTGTAAGTAGGTGTAAAGTACATCGCCTACACTGCGCATAATGGGAATCCAGAGTATACCCAATATCACAATCGCAACAGTTGCCATCTGTCCAATTCCTACCAGCTTTTTTTCAGAAGTGTTCGGCTTGAAACGTTTGTAGAAGTCAATGGTGAAAAGCATAGCAGATGAGTTGAACAAAGATGCGAGAGAACTCATCAATGCTGCAAGAATACCGCAAACAACCAAACCTTTGACTCCTGCAGGAAGCAATTTTGCTACTAGAGTTGGGAAAGCAGCATCTGCATTGGCATTTCCGTTTGCCAGCATAGGTAGAAAACCTTCTCCCCCGGTTCCGAGATATTTTTGGTGTAATGCGAAAGCAATCATGCCTGGGATAAGGAATAAGAATACGGGCAATAATTTCAGGTAAGCTCCGAAGATGGTACCGCGCCGTGCTTCCTTTTCATTCTTTCCGGAAAGTACGCGTTGCACGATGAACTGGTCTGTACACCAATACCAGAATCCGATAATGGCTGAACCAATCAGTGCACCCAACCAAGGGAAGTTAGGGTCGTTATTACTGCGTATAAGTTCTGTCATTGTGTTGCCATAATCGTTCACTGTGACTGCACCGCAGATTCTCATCATCTCATCCCAGCCTCCCAATTCTTTGAAGCCGAGTACAAGGATTATCAGTGAACCTAACAGCAAGATGGGGGTCTGCAGGATGGAGGTATAAAGTACCGACTTCATTCCTCCGAAGATTGTGTAGAGCGCAGTCAGTATAACCAGACCGATGGCGGCAATCCAAAAGAAGTCGATTCCCCAAAGTTCTTTTATACCGAATACTTGTTGGAATACTAATCCTCCTGCATAAACCGTCACGGCAACTTTTGTCAGTACATAGCTGATTAAAGATATTACAGACAATATTGTACGTGATTGTGGATTATAGCGACGTTCTAGGAATTCAGGCATCGTGAATACCATGCTTCGCGAATAGAACGGTACGAATACCCAGCCTAAGATAAGGATCATCCAACCTTGTATTTCCCAATGTGCCATCGCCATACCGCTGGAAGCACCGGCACCGGCTAATCCGATTAAGTGTTCCGAACCGATGTTGGATGCAAAGATAGATGCACCGATAGCGAGCCATGTGGCATCACGACCACCTAAAAAATAGTCTGCTGAGTCATTCTGTTTCTGTTTGACAACCCAGACAATAATTCCAATCAAAGCCAGGAAAAAGATTCCAATGACTAACCAATCTAATGTTTCCACGATAATAAATGATTTATAAGGTTATTGTTATTTTTCTACGGAAAATTTGAAGACACATTCACTGTTGTAAATTTGTCCGGGTTCCAGTACGACAGAAGGCCATTGGGATTTGTTGGGGCTATCCGGATAATGTTGTGTCTCGAGGCATACGGAAGCGCGCTGGTTGTAAGTAATGCCTTTTTTACCTTTTACGGTGCCATCCAGGAAATTCCCGGTATATACTTGTATGCCTGGCTCATTGGTATAAACTTCCAGGGTGATGCCGCTTATAGGCGATGTCAGTTTGGCTGCCACTTGGGATAGGTCACCTTTAGTATTCAGTACCCAATTGTGGTCATATCCGTTTCCGTTCTTTATTTGTTCAAAGTCCGTCCGGTTGATGTCTTGTGCCACACTCTTGGGAGTGGTAAAGTCCATTGGTGTTTCTTTGACGGAGATGATGTCACCCGTTGTCATGAAAGTACTGTCTACCGGAGTATAGTTGTCTGCATTGATGTATAAGATGTGGTCTGTTGCTGCCTTTGAAGGGTCACCTGATAAATTGAAATAAGAATGGTTAGTCATATTGATAACCGTCTTTTGGTCTGTTGTTGCACTGTATTTTATATCAATGGCATTGTCATCCGTTAACTTGAAAAGTACTTTTGCCGTAACATTACCCGGGAAATTCTCGTCTCCATCCGGTGAAATGCGGGTGAGCTCCAGAGTTGTGCTGTCAATGGGATTGGCACTGTATACTTGGTATTGCCATCCTTTGGGGCCACCGTGCAGGCAATGTCCGAAATTGTTCTGTGGTAACTGTATGGTATCTCCGTCAAGAACGATTTTCCCTTGGTTAATCCGGTTGGCGTAGCGTCCGATAGAAGCACCAAAGTCACTTGGAATGTTGATGTAATCGGCAATGCTGTCAAAGCCCAATACTACATCCTGCATAACTCCATTTTTGTCGGGTACCATAATGGATACAATACGTCCCCCAAAGTTTGTGATGCATACTTCCATGCCCGCTTTATTCTTCAGCGTATAAAGCTGTGTCTGGGCGTCATTGACTGTTGTTTGGAATTTTACTGGATCAAGACCGGACAGCGTAAGCGTTGTTTCTGTCTTTTGATTGCACGCAGTTAGCATCATTGCGGCAATTCCTGCAAGTAGAACATGTCTTTTCATGGTTTTGTATTTAATGTAAATGAGATGATTATCTTTCTTTGGGTGTAAAAGTAACACTTTTCTTTAGTGTAGGCTGTACACTTTTATATGTTATGCAACATAAGTGTCAAGAAACATATCTGTGCCAACTGGCTGTACAGATAGATGTGTTCGGAATAAACTTCTCGGATGATTTTGTTTTTAGAGTGGAAAACGGTGGAATAGGGGAGAAGAAAAAGGCGCTTCCCATTACTGGGAAACGCCTTTTATTTGAATGCTGATGTCTATTATTCTAATCTGCGGGCACCGTCGCTGATGACTACATCATATACTTTCGGGCTTCTGCCGAACTTCTTCTTGAATTCATCTTTTGCTTTTTCGATGAATGTACTGTACAATTCATCCTTTACCAGATTGATTGTACATCCACCGAATCCACCGCCCATGACACGTGAACCGGTAACTCCACAATCGAATGCAAGGTCATTCAGAAAATCGAGTTCTTCGCAGCTTACTTCATACAACTTACTCATGCCATGATGTGTTTCATACATCTTTTGGCCTACAGTTTCATAATCGCCTTTCTCCAGGGCGTCGCAAACGTCGAGTACGCGTTGAATCTCTTCGATGACATATTCTGCACGCATATAGTCTTCTGCGCTGATGTCGGCTTTGGCTTCTTCCAGCATGCCCATGGTAACGTCACGCAGGAATTCTACGTGTGGATGCTTCTTCTGAACAGCGGCAACAGCAGCTTCGCAGCTTTGACGACGTTTGTTGTATGCTGAAGATGCAAGTTCGTGTTTCACTACAGAATCTACAAGAACCAGACGATAGCCTTGCGGGTCGAATGGGAAATACTGATATTCCAGTGAACGGCAATCCAGGCGGATGAGGCTTCCTTTCTTTCCGAATACAGAAGCAAATTGGTCCATGATACCACAGTTTACGCCACAATAGTTGTGTTCTGTAGATTGTCCCACTTTTGCCAATTCAAATTTGTCTATTTTGTTGTCACCGAACAAGTCGTTCAAAGCATAGGCATAGGTACTTTCCAAAGCTGCTGAAGAGGACATTCCTGCACCCAGAGGCACATCGCCTGCAAAAGCTGTATTGAAACCTTTTACATCTACACCGCGTTTCATCATTTCCCGGCACACGCCAAAGATATATCTTGCCCAGCTTGCGCGGGGTGCATCTTCTTCATTCAAGCCAAATTCCACATAATCTTTCAGGTCGATGGAATAAGCTTTTACTGTGTTTGTGCCGTTGGGCTTTATTTCTGCAATCATTCCCTTATCGATTGCTCCGGGGAATACAAAACCACCGTTATAGTCTGTATGCTCACCGATAAGGTTGATGCGACCCGGAGAAGCATAAACAGCTCCCGTTGTTCCGTCAAAGTGCTTGATGAAACGGCTTCTTACGTATTCTATATCCATGATATTTATATTTTATAAGGTGAATAAATAAATTACCTATATTTTCTTGTTAATCGACCTTGATGTCCTTATTGACATTTTTGCAGCCTACCAAACCGTAGAACAACAGATAGCCAAGGGCTGCGATGATAACCCAGTAACTCGGCATGAAACCTGCAATGTCGGCCACCAAACCTTGGATAACGGGCAAGATGCCGCCGCCGCATACCAATACCATGAACAGACCGGAAGCCGCTGCCAGATATTTACCCAATCCTTCTACGGCCAGATTAAAGATACCACCCCACATGATGGAAGTACACAGACCTACCAGTACCAGATACATTGCGTTGATAGGTACTTCTGCAAATCCGAAAGAGAGACCTCCCGTAGCACTTTGTTGGAGTACCGGCAGATTGACAAGCGAACCGGTAGATGAGAAGATGGCAAGGAATACCAAAAGTAAGCCTAATGCGGAAGTAAAGGTAAGCATTGCCTTACTGGAGATTTTTGCACCCAATGAAGCGCCGGCCAGACGTCCAATCAGCATGAGGAACCAATATGTACCTACAACAAAACCGGAAATGGTGGAAGAAATGCCTGCTCCTCCCTTTTCAATCGGATCGGTCAAAAACAAGTTCAGAGTACCCGGTACACCAACTTCGACACCTACATATACAAAGATTGCTATAGCTCCCAAAATGAAGTGGCGGAATTTTAAAGCGCCTGACATCAACTTACCGATAGGTTCTGTTGAAGTTGCAGCATTGGGTTCCGGTATGGGCACAATCAAAAGAACGAAGAACGCGATGGCAAATACAGCCATTGCTGTGTACATTACAGGGAATATCTGAGAGATAGTAGCTTTTTCAATGGAACCGGCAATCAGGATACCTACGAACATCGGAGTAATGGTGGCCATTACGGAGTTGAAAGAACCACCCACTTGGATAAGCTGGTTTCCTTTGTTACCTTCGCCGCCGAGCTTGTTCAGCATCGGGTTGACTACCGTATTAAGCAAACACATGGAGAAACCGGCGATGAAAGCGCCAATCAAATATACGGCAAAAGCCATATCAGGGCTTGAATGACCTGATAAATATTGGATACCTACACCGATAAAGCCTACAGCTACTGCTATCAATGCCGTTTTTTTATACCCTACCCGTTGTAGTAAGATGCCGCTTGGTATTCCCATCACTGCATATGCAATAAAGTTACCAAAGTTACCCAACATCCCTAAAGCGTTGGATACTGAAAACTGATTTTTCAGTACGATTCCCATAGGGGCAGCAAGGTTGGTAACAAATGAAATCATACCAAAAAGGAAGATCATCGTGATAATTGCGATGAGTTTACCATTCTGTTTTTGTTGTGTCATGGTTTTGTAAAATTAATAAGTTTATAAATTGGATTAGTTATTTCATTCTTGTACACCAAACTTGTAGATTGTCACTTGCTGGTACTCATCACCCGGTAGCAATACTGCCGACGGAAAATGGGACTTGTTGGGCGTATCGGGAAAACACTGGGCCTCAAAGCAGACTGCACTTCTTGCAGGGAAAGAGGCTCCATGGGCACCTTCAAAGCCCCCGAGCCAGTTTCCTGTGTAGAGCTGGACGCCATTTTCAGTGGTATATACTTCCATCGTTCGCCCGCTGTTGGGCTCTATGCAGGTGGCTGCAAGGCTCAGCTCTCCACTTTCAGTCTTGTTCAGTACATAGCAATGGTCATATCCTGCGCCATTCACAATTTGTGTATGTTTCTCATCAATTCGTTCACCAAGAGTATGGGGAGTACGGAAATCCATAGGAGTACCTTCTACCTTCAATATCTCTCCGGTAGGAATGGATACTTCATCGATGGGTACATAAAAATCTGCGTTGATGGTAACGATATTGTTTAAGACTGTAGGGGAGGGATTGGCTATACCGGCAAGATTGAAGAAACCGTGATTGGTCAGATTGACGATGGTGGCTTTATCGGTAGTAGCCCGGTATTCGATGACCAGAGCATTGGTCTCATCCTCCAGGCGATAAGTCATTTCTACTTCGAGATTTCCGGGGAAGCCCTCTTCGTCGTCAGCGGATGTGTAGTTGAAGATGACTGTTGATGGCTCTGGCTGGACAGCATCCCATACACGGGTATGAAAACCAGTCGGACCACCATGCAGTGAGTTGGGACCATTGTTGATTGCCAATTGGTGCTCTTCGCCGTATAAAGTAAACTTTCCTTTAGCTATCCGGTTACCGTAGCGTCCGATGGTAGTGTTTAGAAAAGGTTCCGGGCTGTTGATTACATGTTCAATACTGTCGTGTCCTAATACAACATTGGCATATTTGCCATTTTTGTCGGGTACCATGATGGAAAGTATTGCACAGCCGTAATTAGTAACTGCAACTTCCATTCCCTGGGCATTCTTCAGGATAAACAAATCTGTCTTTTTGTTATTTATATCCTTTTGAAAGTCTTTTTGGTTCAAACCGGACAAATTACTTTCTGTTGGAGTAGTGTTTATCATATCCATGGTATTAATTAAATTTCTTGCAAATAAAAAGAAATTCTTTTGTTCCCCCAAGTAATTGGAAGGAAATGTGGAGAACATTTTAGGAAAGTTTAGCGTTTAACAAATGGAATACAAATTGATATTTTTTGTATGTTTGCCCCCGGAATCTAAAAAAATCACATCATTAACAGAAAGTTCTAATAAAAACAACGAATGTATCCTCTAAAATTTGAGCCTATTCTGAAGCAGACGCTTTGGGGAGGCGACAAGATTATTCCATTCAAACATTTGAATGATACCCTTGCCAATGTAGGCGAGAGTTGGGAAGTGTCGGCAATAGAAGGCAGTGAGTCTATAGTGGCCAATGGTGCAGACAAAGGATTGACGCTGCCGGATATGGTCAGAAAATATAAGGAAGACCTGGTAGGAGAAGCCAACTATGCACGTTTCGGAAATAAGTTTCCTTTATTGATAAAGTTTATTGATGCCAAGTTGGACTTGTCGATTCAGGTACACCCGGGTGACGAGTTGGCTAAGAAACGTCATAACAGTTTTGGTAAAAATGAAATGTGGTATGTTATTGCTGCTGACCAGGGTGCCAAGCTGATTTCCGGTTTTGCAGAGCAGATTACTCCGAAAGAATATAAGGAACGAGTGTATAATGGTACGTTTGCGGATGTTCTGCAGACTTGCGCCATTAAACCGGGCGATGTGTTTTATGTGCCTGCAGGTCGGGTACATGGAATCGGTGCGGGAGCTTTTGTAGCAGAAATACAGCAAACGTCGGATATCACTTACCGTATTTTTGATTACAATCGTAAGGATAAGGATGGTAAATCAAGAGAACTGCATACAAGCCAGGCCATTGATGCCATTAATTTTGCAGATGTGCAAGACGATTTTCGTACGGAGTACGAGCAGGTGCAGAATGAACCGGTAGAAATGGTGGCAAGCCCGTATTTCACGACTTCCATCTATGACATGACGGAAGAAATCACTTGTGACTATTCTGAACTGGATTCTTTTGTTATCTTTATTTGTGTGGAGGGTTCTTGCCGTATTATTGATAATGAGAAGAATGAAGTTTCCGTACAAGCGGGCGAAACAATCCTGCTGCCAGCTGCAACCCAAGAAGTGACAATTGTGCCTGAAGGAGCAGTGAAGTTGCTTGAGACGTACGTATAAAAGTGCTCAGACTATATCGGATAAAAAAGAGGGGATGACTGTTATGGCCATCCCCTCTTTTTTTATCCGATATTCTATCTCTTTCTTCCAAATATTTTTCTGAATTTCTTCATTACCTTTACCCCCAATACTATACCGTCAAAAACAGCCATACCCGTGTTGAATGCTCTCATCATGGCATTTGCCTTGTTGGTAGCTGGTTCCAGCGGAGCAAAAATTTCTTGTGTAAGCCCAGTCATGATTTCTTTCTGGAGTCGTATTTCTTGTAGCAGCTTGG
>NZ_JBCNZM010000082.1:8874-20862 GCF_040227615.1 Bacteroides sp. RTP31139st1_H2_RTP31139_211217
CAGCATGGCTTTTTTCTGGGCGATGCTTTCTAAAGTGACGGGAGTCGTATTGGTCGTATTATCCATGAATATTTCGAATTAATTGTCTAAGAATAATTCTGCGATAAGTTTTACTGTCGGATCAATAATGAGCTTTTTGCGGAATAGGACAAGCAGAACGATGAGTAGGATATGGAAGCACGTGATAAGTGCAAAACTCATCATTAGCCCGCCTACCAGCGGAGCTAAAATATAGACCAGCGTAAACGACAGATGAAACAGAACCACTACGCCGAGTATGACGACCATAAGCACCAATAAAAGCGTTGTAAGCAGTTTGGACAGTTTTTCGGTGACTTCCAGTTTGGTATATTCTTTTTGCAGCTCCAGGTATTTCTTGAATTCAATGAAGAGCTGCTGCATATTTTCTATACTTTTGTCGTCTGCAAACATAGTGGTTCTGTTTTTTACCTTATTCCGTTACCTCACCTTTGATTTCCGCAGCAATTTCATCTACCAAGTCTTCCATTTCGCTTCGGTTCAGACGAATCCCTTTCTTACGGAGAATTTCTGCGATTTTGTTACGGGTGTCTTCTCCTTTTTCAGGAGCAAATAAGATACCGAGGGCTGCACCTACTGCGGCGCCACCCAGGAAAGCTGCTAAAACATTTAATCCTTTCATAATGATATTCCTTTCTTTTTTTGAGGTTCGTACGACAAAACTAACAAATTTTTTTGAAACTTTGTTCGGAATATCAGTTTTTTTATGATTGTCTTTATCTTCCAACTCCTTTTGGGGTGTTGTTTTGCGAGGTTTGCTTTTTTCTTCTCCAAAAGTCTCCATTCGTACGGCTCCCGCGATAGATTTTGTTTTCCTTGGTTTTGGCCTTAATTTCTTCAGTCTTGATTTTCTGTGCTTTTAAACCATCGGCGGTGACAAAAGGGTGTTCTTTTATTACTGGGATACTTTTCCCTATCAATTTTTGGATATCTTTCAGGTAAGGCAGTTCTTCCGATTCGCAAAAGGAGAGGGCGATGCCGTCGTGGCCGGCACGTCCGGTTCGTCCGATACGGTGCACGTATGTTTCCGGAATATTGGGCAGCTCGTAGTTGATGACGTGTGATAGTTGGTCCACGTCGATGCCTCGTGCTGCAATATCGGTTGCTATCAGTACGCGCAGTTCATGGTTCTTAAAGCCGGTCAGTGCTCGCTGTCGGGCATTCTGCGACTTGTTTCCATGTATGGCTTCGGCTCTTATTCCGGACTTACTAAGGGTACGTGCAAGTTTGTCTGCTCCATATTTAGTTCTGGTGAAGATAAGTACGGACTTGATAGCCGGATTCTTCAGCAGATGAATCAGTAAGTCTTTTTTCTCTTTTTTCTCAACGAAATAGACTGATTGGGAGATTGTGTCAACCGTGGACGATGCAGGGGTGACTTCTACTTTCTCGGGGTGCGTCAGCATGGAGTTTGCCAAGATTTCTATTTCCGGAGGCATTGTGGCCGAAAAGAAGAGAGTCTGCCGTTTTGCGGGCAATAGCTTTAATATGCGTCGGATATCATGTATGAATCCCATGTCCAGCATCCGGTCTGCTTCGTCCAATACGAAGAATTCGAGTGCTTTTAGGTTAATGAAACCTTGGTTGACCAGGTCTTGCAGTCGTCCGGGAGTTGCAACCAGTATTTGTACTCCACGTTTCAGTTCATCTGTCTGTGGCTTTTGTCCTACACCGCCGAAGATGACGGCATGTCTCAGTCCGGTATACTTACCGTATGCACTGAAGGATTCTCCTATCTGTATGGCCAACTCGCGGGTCGGCGTCAGAATGAGTGCTTTGATACTTTTGCGGTTATCCGTTTTATATAACTTTTGCAAGATAGGGATGGAAAATGCGGCGGTTTTGCCTGTTCCGGTTTGAGCACATCCTAATAAGTCTTTTCCTTGAAGTAATATAGGGATCGATTTTTCCTGGATTGGGGTAGGGGTGGAATACCCCTCTTCTTGAAGAGCCTTCAATATAGGTTCTATCAAATTCAAATTTTCAAATGTCATGTAATCAATTAAGTGAGCCTCATGCTCTGTTTATATTTGGCAAATATACGTCAAGTCTTCCGGGAAATCTCTTTTTATGGAGGGGTTTAATTATATTTAACTAAGGATGCTGAGGTATAATCGCATGTTATGGTGTACTTTTGTTCCATATTTAGATAGTGGCATGGAAAAATGATGAAATTGCATTTAAAATATCTTTGGATTGTATTGGTGGCTTGTACTTTGACCGCTTGCATGAATGGTGGGGGTGACTTGGCCGGTAAGTGGCAGTTGCGTCAGTATCAATATGCCGACGGTACATCAGAGAAGGTGGACAGTGTATTTTATAATTTTCAAAAAGGAAGTTTTTCTGCCATATGTTTGTTGAAAGATGGAGGGTTGACTACGTTTTTTGGAAATTATTCTTTGAAAGGTGCTGAAATTTCCATTATTTTGTTGCCTGAAAGCGTTAACGATAAAAATTATGATACTTATTTCGGGTGGCCGGAAGGAAAATGTACCTTTAAAGTAGAAGATTTGTCCTACTCTTCATTGCGTTTGGAATATGAGGGTACGAAATCTATTTTTCGAAAATTTTGAGATAAAGAATAAGAATAGACGATTTTACTAATAAAAACAATAGAAAAGATGAAAAAATTAGCCGTATTGGGAATGGGAGTATGTATAGCTCTGGCATTCTCTTCTTGTAAATCAAGTGAAAGTGCTTATAAGAAAGCATATGAAAAGGCAAAACAGCAGGAATTGGCCGAGCCGCAGACAACTGCTCCTGCTGAAGAGGTGGCTCCAGTGGTTACCGCTCCAGTAGAAGTAAAGGTGGTGGAAAGTGCACCTGCCGGCATGCGTCAGGAAAAGGTGACTGTGGTATCAGGTGGTACCAGCTTGAAAACCTTTAGTGTAGTTTGCGGAGCTTATAGCGTGAAAGCTAATGCGGAAGGTGTGAAGCAGGCATTGGTGAATGAAGGCTATACTGCTATGGTGGTTTACAATGCAGAAAGAAACCTGTATCGTGTAGTTATCGGTACATTCGATGACAGAGCATCCGCCGAGAATCTGCGTGACTCTTTCAAAGCTAAACATCCTTCGAATGATGACTTCCAGAAGGCATGGTTGCTGTATAGCATCAATTAATAGAATTCTTTTTGGTAATTCATAACAGAAAGGAATGTATGTTTCCTTTCAAGATGAGGCAGTAACTGCGAAGTTACTGCCTTTTTCATGATATGCCGAAAGAATGTGAAGGCTGGCGCTGTCGCGTGTTTGGTTTGGCAAAACAAAGTGTTTCCTTTAACAGAACAGTTTGTTTCAAGCAGGAGAACACTTTGTTTCATTAACAGAACATCTCGTTCTATCGCATAAAAACAAAATGTTTTTATATACTGAAACAACTTGTTTTTAAAGGTTGAAACAAAGTGTTCAGTACTGTGAACTAACGGACTAATTGAGAAAAGACCCAGATAAACTCATGTTGTCACAGTCTCTTTAGTTCCTCTTCCTTCGTGAATATTTCACTCTATTTCTCTGCTCCGGATTGATTTTTCTGATTGTGAAAAGTGCTTATAATATTCTCTCTTTCGTTTAAAAGAAGTTATAAAACAAGAGGTGGAAACTTTTAGACCTGAAAAAGTTTTTAATTTTGTGCCTTATCTTTGAGAAGAATATAGTATGGAAC
This sequence comes from Bacteroides sp. RTP31139st1_H2_RTP31139_211217, assembly GCF_040227615.1. NCBI lineage: Bacteria > Pseudomonadati > Bacteroidota > Bacteroidia > Bacteroidales > Bacteroidaceae > Bacteroides > Bacteroides sp. RTP31139st1_H2_RTP31139_211217. Next base: position 12,577 of record NZ_JBCNZM010000082.1, read on the forward strand.
GACGATATATACTGAATGCGATTGATGCCGCTTTGCAGGCTGGCGAGAAAATTCTTTCCATTTACGATGATCCGGCATCGGATTTTCAGGTAGAAAAAAAAGCGGATAATTCTCCTCTTACTATTGCCGACCGTAAGGCTCATGAAACTATCTGCCGTTTTTTGGCTGATACACCTTTCCCTCTGCTAAGCGAGGAAGGCAAACATTTGCCTTTTTCGGAACGACGGAGTTGGGAAACTTTATGGATTGTAGACCCTTTGGACGGTACGAAGGAGTTCATCAAGAGGAACGGTGAGTTCACAGTGAATATAGCTTTGGTGCATCACTCAGTACCGGTAATGGGAGTCATTTATGTGCCGGTAAAAAAGGAGCTCTATTTTGGAGTGCATGATTCGGGTGCTTATAAGCTATCCGGTATTACTGCACGTGATGGAATGTCGTGGGATGAACTGCTTGTGAAAGCTGTCCGGCTGCCGGAAACAAGCGTGCACGAACGGTTTGTAATTGTGGCTTCCCGTTCGCATCTGACGCCCGAGACAGAAGATTATATCGAGAAAATGAAATGCAGCCATGCGGAAGTTGAGCTTATATCAAGTGGAAGTTCCATCAAGATTTGTCTGGTAGCTGAAGGCAAGGCTGATGTATATCCTCGTTTTGCCCCTACGATGGAATGGGATACGGCGGCTGGGCATGCTATTGCACGTGCTGCCGGAATGGAAATTTATCAGGCGGGGAAGGAAGAACCTTTGCAATATAATAAGGAGGATTTGCTGAATCCGTGGTTTATCGTAGAACCCAAGCATACCGAAATAAAATAACGACTTTATGACATTTGAGATATTGTTTGTGCTGCTGGCATTGTTGGGCATGGTGATTGCCTTGGTTCTGGATAAAATGCGTCCGGGCATGGTGCTCTTTTCTGTCGTAGTATTGTTCTTGTGTGCAGGTATCCTCACTCCTAAGGAGATGCTGGAAGGGTTCAGTAATAAGGGGATGATGACTGTTGCCATGCTGTTTTTGGTCAGTGAAGGCATCAGGCAATCGGGTGCTTTGGGGCAAGTAATCAAGAAGCTGCTTCCCCAAGGTAAGACTACGGTCTTTAAAGCGCAGTTCCGTATGTTGCCCACCATTGCTTTTATTTCAGCTTTTCTAAACAATACTCCGGTGGTTGTTATCTTTGCTCCCATTATCAAGCGTTGGGCCGAATCTGTAAAATTGCCTGCTACCAAGTTCCTTATACCCCTTTCTTATGTGACGATACTTGGCGGAATCTGCACCCTGATAGGGACGTCGACCAATCTGGTGGTGCATGGTATGATATTGGAAGCCGGATATGAAGGCTTTACTATGTTCGAGTTGGGTAAAGTGGGCATTTTCGTCGCGATTGCAGGCATCCTTTATCTGTTCGCTTTTTCCTCAAGGCTTTTGCCGGATGTTCGTACGGATGCGGTAAAGCTAGATGAGGAACCGGAGGAGCATGGAGATTTACATCGGGTGGAAGCTGTACTCGGCGCCCGTTTTCCCGGTATCAACAAGAAACTTGGTGATTTTAACTTCAAGCGGCATTATGGGGCCGAAGTGAAGGAGATTAAGCGTAGCGGTCAGAGCATTGTCGGAAATCTGGAAAATGAATATCTCCGCGAAGGGGATACGCTGGTGGTGATGGCTGATGACTCTTTTGTAAAGACCTGGGGGGAATCTTCGGTGTTCGTGTTGCTGGCCAATGGCAAGGATACGGAACCGGTGCCCGGAAAGGGAAAGCGCTGGTTTGCCTTGGCTTTGCTGATATTGATGATAGTGGGTGCAACGGTTGGTGAACTTCCGGTTGTCAAGGAAGCTTTTCCGGAAATCAAGTTGGATATGTTTTTCTTCGTTTCCATTACTACTATCATTATGGCCTGGACAAAGATATTTCCGGCCCGCAAGTATACCAAATATATATCTTGGGATATTCTGATAACGATTGCTTGTGCTTTTGCTATCAGCAAGGCGATGGTGAATTCCGGAGTGGCAGATGCTGTGGCGCGTTTCATTATAGGCATGAGCCATCATTATGGCCCCCACGTGTTGCTGGCTGCTGTGTTTATCATAACGAACTTGTTTACAGAACTGATTACGAACAATGCGGCCGCGGCACTCGCTTTCCCGTTGGCACTTTCCATCTCTTCACAGATGGGAGTCAGTCCGATGCCTTTCTTCGTTGTAATTTGTATGGCGGCTTCTGCCAGCTTCTCCACTCCTATAGGGTATCAGACTAATTTGATTGTACAAGGTATCGGTAACTATAAGTTCAAGTATTTTGTACGCATCGGGTTACCTTTGAATATCATTACTTTCCTGATATCCATTTTCTTGATTCCTTTAATTTGGCCATTTTAAAAAAAGAAGAAATAATAACATATGGAAGAAAACAACCACATATATCCGATATTTGACAAAATGCTGATGCGGAAAGACAAAGAAGACTTGTTGAAGCAGCACAGCGTGATGGTTTGGTTTACCGGCTTGAGCGGCTCCGGCAAAAGTACGATAGCCATTGCCTTGGAGCGCGAACTTCATAAAAGAGGATTGCTTTGCCGTATCCTGGATGGTGACAACATCCGCAGTGGCATCAACAATAACCTCGGTTTTACGGAGGCCGACCGTGTGGAGAATATCCGGCGTATAGCCGAAGTTTCCAAACTCTTTCTTGATACGGGTGTTATAACAATCGCGGCTTTTATCAGTCCTAATAACGATATTCGTGAAATGGCGGCTGATATTATCGGACAAGACGATTTTCTGGAAGTTTATGTCAGTACCCCGCTTGAAGAGTGTGAACGCCGTGACGTGAAGGGACTTTATGCCAAGGCACGTAAGGGAGAAATCAAGAATTTTACTGGTATTTCCGCGCCTTTTGAGGAGCCGGCTCATCCGGCTCTGACGTTGGACACCTCTGTTCTCAGCCTGGAAGAATCGGTCAATAAACTGTTGGAACTCATTTTACCAAGAATTCAGAAGAAATAAGATATAATGAAAGAAGAATATAAATTGAGCCATTTGAAGGAACTCGAAGCAGAGTCCATTCATATTATCCGTGAAGTGGCAGCGGAGTTTGAAAATCCGGTGATGCTGTATAGTATCGGCAAGGATTCTTCGGTTATGGTGCGCTTGGCCGAAAAGGCGTTTGCTCCCGGCAAAGTGCCGTTCCCGTTGATGCACATCGATTCCAAGTGGAAGTTTAAGGAGATGATACAGTTCCGTGACGAGTATGCCAAGAAGTATGGTTGGAACCTGATAGTGGAAAGCAATATGGAAGCTTTCAATGCAGGTGTCGGACCTTTTACGCATGGCAGCAAGGTGCATACGGACTTGATGAAAACGCAGGCTTTGCTCCACGCATTGGATAAGTATAAGTTTGATGCGGCATTCGGTGGCGCTCGCCGCGACGAGGAGAAGTCACGCGCCAAAGAGCGTATTTTCTCTTTCCGCGACAAGTTCCATCAATGGGACCCCAAAAATCAGCGTCCTGAATTGTGGGATATTTATAACGCCCGGGTACATAAAGGAGAGAGTATCCGCGTATTTCCGTTAAGTAATTGGACGGAGCTGGACATCTGGCAATATATACGTTTGGAAAACATCCCTATTGTGCCGTTGTATTTTGCCAAGGAACGTCCTTGTGTGGAGATTGACGGAAATCTGATAATGGCGGATGACGACCGCTTGCCGGAACAGTACCGCGACCAGATAAAGATGCGTATGGTGCGTTTCCGTACGCTGGGTTGCTGGCCGTTGACCGGTGCTGTGGAAAGCGATGCCGATACCATCGAGAAGATTGTCGAGGAAATGATGACCACCACCAAGAGTGAACGGACGACCCGTGTCATTGACTTCGACCAAGACGCAAGCATGGAGCAGAAGAAGCGCGAGGGATACTTCTAAAGGAATTAAAAATTAAGAATTAAAAATTAAATCATTAAGGATGAACGATTCTACACTTGATATAAAGGCTTTTCTTGATAAGGATGAGCAGAAAGACTTGTTGCGCTTACTGACTGCCGGTTCTGTGGATGACGGAAAATCCACATTGATAGGCCGTCTGTTGTTCGACAGCAAGAAACTATATGAGGACCAGCTGGACGCACTGGAACGCGACAGCAAGCGCATGGGAAATGCCGGCGACCACATTGACTACGCCCTTTTGCTGGACGGCTTGAAGGCGGAGCGCGAACAAGGCATCACCATCGACGTGGCATACCGCTACTTCTCGACCAACAATCGTAAGTTTATCATTGCCGATACTCCGGGACACGAGCAGTACACACGCAACATGATTACCGGGGGCTCTACAGCTAACTTGGCAATTATTCTGGTGGATGCACGTATGGGTGTCATTACGCAGACGCGCCGGCATACTTTTCTGGTGTCGTTGCTTGGCATCAAGCATGTGGTGCTTGCTGTCAATAAGATGGACCTGGTGGATTTTTCCGAAGAACGTTTTAATGAGATAGTCGATGAATACCGGAAGTTTATAGCTCCATTGGGTATTCCTGACGTAAACTGCATTCCGCTGTCAGCTTTGGATGGCGACAATGTGGTGGAGAAATCGGAACGTACTCCTTGGTATGAGGGTATTTCACTTCTTGACTTTCTGGAGACGGTACATATTGACAACGACCATAATTTGAAGGATTTTCGTTTCCCGGTTCAATACGTCTTGCGCCCCAATCTCGATTTCCGTGGTTTTTGCGGTAAGGTGGCTTCGGGTATTATTCGTAAGGGAGATGAAGTGATGGCATTGCCTTCCGGTAAGAAGTCGCATATCAAGAGTATAGTTACATACGACGGCGAATTGGATTACGCCTTTCCGCCCCAGTCCGTCACCCTGACTCTGGAGGACGAAATAGATGTGTCGAGAGGGGAAATGCTGGTACATCCGGATAACCTGCCCGTCATGGACCGCAATTTTGAAACGATGCTGGTTTGGATGGATGAAGAGCCGATGGATATCAACAAATCATTCTTCATCAAACAGACCACCAATATAAGCCGCACCCGCATCGACAGCATCAAGTATAAGGTGGATGTCAATACGATGGAGCATCTTTCCATTGACAACGGAAAGTTGAGCAAGGAAACATTGCCGATGCAGCTCAATCAAATTGCGCGTGTGGTGCTGACTACTGCCAAAGAGCTTTTCTTTGACCCTTATCAGAAGAATAAGGCTACCGGTTCGTTTATCTTGATAGACCCGATAACCAACAATACCAGTGCTGTAGGTATGATTATCGATAGGGTGGAGGATAAGGACATGCACTTAGCTGAGGACCTGCCTATACTGAATTTGCCTAAGCTGGGTATAGCTCCCGAACATTACGAAGCTATAGAAAAGGCTGTGAAAGAGCTGGAACGCCAGGGCGTGGCTGTACGGATAGAGCGCAGTACTTCTTTATAAGTATTGCAGTTCTCTCTCGGTATCACCGGAAGAAAACCATAACATATTAATATAAAGATAATAATGGGATTGTTAGAATTCAATAAGCTTCCGATAAACACCCTGGTAGGTGCGGATTGGAAAACATTCAAGGATATAACGGGCGGTCGTGACATCGGTGCTGCCTACAAAGGCAAGTATCGGCTGACAAAAGCCGTCTGCCGCTTGCTGTCCACTTTGGCTCCTCTGCAGGACAGACGCTATGAAAAGCTTCTGGCAGATAAGCCCTTGGAGCATGATCCGGTATTCATTTTGGGACACTGGCGTAGCGGGACTACGTTTGTGCATAATGTTTTCTCCTGCGACAAGCATTTCGGCTACAACACGACATACCAGACTGTATTTCCACATCTTATGATGTGGGGGCAGCCTTTCTTCAAGAAGAACATGAGTTGGTTGATGCCGGACAAACGTCCCACGGACAATATGGAACTTGCCGTTGACCTTCCGCAAGAAGAGGAGTTTGCTTTGGCAAATATGATGCCCTACACCTATTATAATTTCTGGTTCCTGCCCGAATATCAGCAAGAGTATGCCGATAAATACCTGCTGTTTGATGACATCACAGAGAAAGAGCTGAAAGTATTTGAGGAGACTTTCGTCAAACTGATAAAGATTTCTCTTTGGAATACGAACGGAACCCAGTTTCTTAGTAAGAATCCGCCTCATACGGGACGTGTGAAAGAGCTTGTCAAGATGTTCCCCAATGCCAAGTTTATCTATCTGATGCGTAATCCTTATACTGTTTTCGAAAGCACACGTAGTTTCTTTACTAACACCATTCAGCCGTTGAAACTGCAGGATATCAGTCATGAGGAGCTTGAGAAGAATATTTTGTCCATTTATGCCAAACTGTATCATAAATACGAAGCGGACAAGGCATGTATTCCTGAAGGAAACTTGATAGAGGTGAAGTTTGAGGACTTCGAAGCGGATGCAATGGGAATGACTGAATATATCTACAAGGCTTTGTCCATTCCGGGCTTTGTAGAGGCGCGTGTCGATATTGAGAAGTATGTAGGTGGAAAGAAAGGATATAAGAAGAATAAATACAAGTATGATGAGCGTACAGTGCAGTTGGTCCAGGATAACTGGAATTTTGCACTGGAACAGTGGAAGTACGATTTATAATGATTGTCAATTATCAATGAGAGAAATGATTCAAAAGAAAATTCGTATGTTGGGAGTGCTGTCTGCCATGCTTTGTTGCGGAGCCGTTTCTGCGCAGCAGCACGAGGTAGAGATGATTCCTTTCGGAAATATGGATCAATGGATTGACCGCCAAATCAAGGAATCCGGTATTATTGGCGGTGCCACGAAGAATGTGTATGCCATCGGCCCTACTGCTACTGTCACCGAAACCAAGGCATACAAGAATATGGGAGGTTCGCCGTGGGCGACATCCAATGTGATGGCCCGGGTAGCCGGTATCACGAAAACTAATACTTCTGTTTTTCCGGAAAAGCGAGGGGATGGTTTCTGCGCCCGCATGGACACCCGTATGGAAAGTGTGAAGGTTTTTGGAATAGTGGATATCACGGTGCTGGCTGCCGGCTCTATGTTTCTGGGTGAGGTGCACGAACCTATCAAGGGAACCAAAAATCCGCAGAAAATGCTGAATTCCGGCATACCGTTTACAAAGAAACCTATCGCCATACAGTTTGATTATAAAGTAAAGATGTCCGACCGCGAGAAGCGTATTCGTGCAACGGGCTTTAGCCGTATCACAGATGTGGAAGGAAAGGACTTCCCGGAAGTGAATCTGTTTCTGCAAAAGCGTTGGGAAGATGAGAAGGGGAATATCTATGCCAAGCGCGTAGGAACGATGGTCGTAAGATATTATACTACTACCGATTGGCATAATAATGCCACTTATTCCATCATGTACGGTGATATTACCGGTGACCCTGCGTACAAGGCCCACATGATGCGTCTTCAGGTTGAAGAACGCTATGCAGTTAATAGTAAAGGAGAGAGCGTACCTATTAAGGAGGTTGCCTGGGGAACGGAAGATGATGTGCCTACTCATTTGTTGTTACAGTTTACCTCCAGCCATGGCGGTGCTTACATAGGTTCTCCCGGTAATTCGTTGTGGATTGACAATGTAAAATTGGTATATTAGAATAAAAGCAGTTAAAGTTGGATGTCATACTTTAGCTGCTTTTTTAATGGAGTCACTGAGACTTTGGGTTACTTCTTATTTCTTATTTCAGATGAATTTTGTATGTCAGCCCTCCACTGAAATATTTCATCCTCTGCATTTCCACCTGCACATGCAGATGCTTGAACAACAGATAAGTGGCTCCCAAGGCAAAGTCCTTGGAGTCATATTCCGCTATCATCCTTAACTGCGGATGAAAGGACGGATTGTAGGTGACACCCAGTGCAAAGCCATTCAGCTTGTACTCCTTGCGGTCATTATACAGATAGGAAAGATGCACGCCAACCTCCTCTTTACCCGCAACGGGTATCTGCTTGGAAGCGGCAATATAGAAACGGCTGTAATAGCCGTTACCTTCCGTAGTGCTAACTTGACCGCCGCCAGAGGAAGTGAACGGGTCAGATGTCCCCAGCACCACGGCCGGCATGTATTTCCAGAACTGCCCCTCCTTCAACACACGCAGACGGGCGGAAAAGTAACGGTCCTGGTTCGTGAATCCGCTGTACCCGTATGGCTTCAATCCTAACGCCTCTGCCTTGAAAAGTGTACACGTGTAGGCTATCTCCAGAAAGGGAAAGATAGTTACACTCAAGAAATAGTTGTAGGTATGATAGTACCAGGTGGGTGGTGTGAGCTCCTTGTTCAGGAA
>NZ_JBCNZM010000083.1:0-3736 GCF_040227615.1 Bacteroides sp. RTP31139st1_H2_RTP31139_211217
ACATGGACCCGGTTCTTCTGGAGCAGGCTATCAGGGACCGTATCGACAAGACCGGTCGGAAGCCCAAAGCGATTGTTCCGGTGGCTTTGTATGGGATGCCCTACAAGATAGACCAAATCATGTCGGTGGCAGATAAATATGATATTCCGGTCATAGAGGATGCCGCCGAAGGCTTTGGAAGCAAGTTTGACGGGCAAGTCCTCGGAACTTTTGGCAAATACGGCGTGCTTTCCTTCAATGGCAACAAGATGATAACCACCAGCGGTGGCGGTGCTTTGATTTGCCCTGATGAGGAGTCTAAGAAAGAGATTATGTTCTATGCTACCCAGGCCCGTGAGTCCTATCCCTACTACCAGCATGAACGTATAGGCTATAATTATAGGATGAGTAATATTTGTGCAGGTATCGGTCGCGGCCAGATGACGGTAGTGGATGAGCACATAGCGCACCATAAGTATCTGTGCGGTCTGTATCGTGAGCTGTTGGCTGATGTGGAGGGAATCACGCTTCATGAGAATCCTTCCGGACGCTACGACAGCAACTATTGGCTGAACACGGTACTACTTGACGGGAATCTGCATGTGAGAGGTGAGGAGGATGCCTACCGTGAGACAGTGAAAGGTGCCGTGGGCGGTGCTGCGGGTGTTACGCATGAGTCAATGAGTGCCCATACCTCTTGTGAGCCCAACCGTAATGTGGAAGCCATGCGTATTTGCTTGGACAGAGCTGGTATCGAGAGCCGTCCCTTATGGAAGCCCATGCACCTCCAGCCGGTTTATTCGGCTAATCCTGTCTATGTGAATGGTGTCAGTGAGGGCTTGTTCAAGCGTGGTCTTTGTTTGCCGAGTGGTCCTTATGTGACGGATGAGGATGTGAGATACATAGTAGATGAAATGAAGAAGTGTATATTGTAGAGATGCTCTTTGTTGATTTATAATACTTTATCACTTTTCTCAGAAAAACTACTCCCAAACACCTTTTTTCTTTGGTTACATAGTTTTTAATCCTCACCTTTGCACCGTTGATCAACGAAACGTGTGAATAGGAAAACGAATTTAAATCTCTAAAGAAAAAAAGTATGAGTGTAATTTTCAGGACGGTGGAGAGACCGTCGGACCCCAGGGTTGAAAACTCTCCCAAGAAGTATTATCCGCAGTTGGTAACATTGGGGCAAAGCGTGGATTTGGCGTTTATTGCACAGAAGATGCAGGACCGCTCTTCTCTGTCTATCGGTGACATCAAGAGTACGATGCAGAACTTTGTGGAAAAGCTGAAAGAGCAGTTGCTGGAAGGAAAGACGGTTAATATAGCCGGGCTGGGTGTCTTTATACTGGCAGCCAAATCGAAAGGTGAGGAAAAGGCTGATGACGTGACAGCCAAGAGTGTGGAGAGCGTCCGTATCTGTTTTCAGGCGAATAGGGAACTGAAGATATCGAAGGCTGCTACCCGTGCTGGAGAAAGGCTGGATTTGGTGAGTTTGGATGATTATCTTAAGGGGAAGACTTCTACAGATGGCGGCTCCGGTTCGGAAGGAGGAGGCTCGGATTCGGATGGAGACCAAGGTGAGAATCCACTGGGATAACAGTAGCTATGAATTATTAATCAGATAATGGATAATCTTTATGAAGAAAACGTGGAATGTGATTTTGAAACTTATTATTGCCGTAGCGAGTGCTGTGGCAGGTGTGATTGGCGGACAGACAATGATGTTTTAGTCCGATAGGATTTGATAAATAAAAAATGAGAAGAGCTGCTGGCAGGAAATCTGTCGGCAGCTCTTTTTTTAATCCTTGTATGCTTCTTCGTGTACCCCCGCTACTGCTCGTCCGCTGGGGTCGTTCTTTCCTTGGAAAGAGGCGTCCCATGCAAGCGCTTCGGCGGTGGAGCATGCCACACTGGGTACGCTGGGAACACTCCGGGCTGCGCTTTCACTGGGGAAATGCTCTTCGAAGATGGTGCGATAGTAATACTCTTCCTTATTTTGCGGGGTATGTATCGGGAAGCGTTCGGCGGCATGTGCCATCTGTTCGTCGCTGACGGCAGCGGCAGTGACGGCTTTCAGCGTATCAATCCAACTGTAGCCCACACCGTCGGAGAACTGTTCTTTCTGCCGCCAGGCAACGCTCTGTGGGAGCATGTCGGCAAAGGCTTCGCGGACTACTTTCTTTTCTATCTCCTTGCCGGGGCACATCTTGACTGCCGGATTGATGCGCATGGCAACATCCAGGAATTCTTTGTCGAGGAAGGGGACACGTCCTTCCACTCCCCAGGCTGCAAGGCTTTTGTTGGCACGGAGGCAGTCGTACAGATGCAGTTTGGAGAGCTTGCGCACGGTTTCTTCGTGAAAGGCTTGCGGGGTGGGCGCCTTGTGGAAGTAAAGGTAACCGCCGAACACCTCGTCCGCACCTTCGCCGCTGAGTACCATCTTGATGCCCATGCTTTTGATGACACGTGCCAGCAGATACATGGGGGTGGAGGCGCGGACAGTGGTTATGTCGTAAGTCTCAATGAAATAGATGACGTCGCGGACAGCATCGAGGCCTTCCTGAACGGTATAGTTTATCTCGTGATGCACGGTACCGATATGACGGGCCACTTCGCGGGCTTTAATCAAGTCGGGAGCACCCTTCAAGCCGACGGCGAAGGAATGGAGCTGCGGCCACCAGGCATCTGCCTTGTTGTCTGTCTCGATGCGTTTGGCGGCATATTTCTTGGCGATGGCAGAGATGACGGAAGAATCGAGTCCGCCACTGAGCAGGACACCGTAGGGGACGTCGGACATCAACTGGCGCTGTACGGCGGCTTCAAGTGCGTCGTGCACAGCCGTGACTTGTGTGCTGTAGGCTGTCCGGCCTATCGAAGCCGGCGCGGCATTACGTTCGGCGGCAGGAGTGTAGTTGTCCTTCACAGCGGCATAGTCCATCCAGTCGCGGGTGTACCAGCGGTGCATCTTGCCCTCGCGCCCACGGTAGTAGTGGCCGGGAAGGAAAGGCTCATACTCGTCGCAGAAACCTTCAAGGGCTTTCAGCTCACTGCCGAAGTAGATGTGTCCATCCTTGTCGCGTCCTATATAAAGGGGGATTACGCCGATGGGGTCGCGGGCGATGAGGTAATCGTCCGTTTCTTCATCATAGAGGGCGAAGGCGAAGATGCCGTTCAGCTCTTCGAGGAAGCGGATGCCTTTGTCTTTGTAAAGGGCAAGGATGACTTCGCAGTCGGAACCTGTCTGGAAGGCGTATTTTCCGGCATAGCGGGCACGGATGTCGCGATGGTTGTAAATCTCGCCATTGACGGCAAGCACCTGTTTGCGGTCGGGTGAATATAAGGGTTGTCCGCCGGATTCCGGGTCGACAATGGAGAGGCGTTCGTGGGCGAGGATGGCGGAGCCGCCTACGTAGATACCACTCCAGTCCGGTCCGCGATGACGGATTTTCTGCGCCATCCGTAGCGCTTTGTTTCTCAACTCAGGAGTTTGAGACTGTATGTTGAAGATTCCTGCTATTCCACACATGAGAATTAAAAATTAAAGGTTAAAAATTAAAGAAAGGGAAATCATTTCTTGTTTTCTTTTAGAGGTTCGAGGTAACGGTCTATTTCTGTTGCCACTCGTCGTCCGTCGGCCAAGGCACGTACTACGAGGCTGGCGCCGTGGGCGGCATCGCCTGCCACGAATACGTTCTCTGCAAACTTCGGTTGCTCGGGCTTGAGGAAACCCATGGCAAGAAGCACCATATCG
>NZ_JBCNZM010000083.1:3746-20343 GCF_040227615.1 Bacteroides sp. RTP31139st1_H2_RTP31139_211217
CTTCGATGACCTCTTTCTTACCCGTAGATTTCATGGTAGGGCGGTTACCGTCTGTTGCCGGAAGCCACTCCACTTCTTCCACTTCCACACCGCATACCTTGCCATTCTTCCCGATGAACCGGGTAGAGGCGAGGGACCATCGACGGGTACAGCCTTCTTCGTGGCTGCTGGTGGTTTTCAGTACGACGGGCCATTGCGGCCAGGGAGTATCCGGGTTGTGTCCTATGGGCGGTTGGGGCATAATTTCAATCTGGGTTACGCTGACGGCTCCCTGGCGGATGCTGGTGCCTATACAGTCAGACCCGGTATCGCCGCCGCCGATGACGAGTACCCGTTTGCCGCGGGCGTTGACGAGTTGGTCTTTCGGGAAGGTATCTCCATCCAGAATATGGTTCTGCTGTGCCAGCATGTCGAGGGCAAAGTAGATGCCTTTCAGCTCCCTGCCCGGAATGGAGAGGTCGCGGGCGGTGGGCGTACCGGTACAAATGGCGTAGGCATCGAATCCGACGGGCAGTTTCTGTACATCGACATGGACTCCCATCTTGAACAAGATTCCTTCGGCCTTGAGGATTTTCATGCGGCGGTCGATGACGGCTTTGTCCAGTTTGAAGTTGGGGATGCCGTAACGCAACAGTCCTCCCGGCATCGGTTTGCTGTCGAATAGGGTAACTTCGTAACCTTTGGCGTTCAGCCGTACGGCAACGCTCAATCCGGCAGGGCCGGCGCCGATGACGGCTACTTTCTTTCCGTTGCGTTCGGGCTGGAGGGGGGTGATGTAGCCCTCGCGAAAAGCAGCCTCGGCAATGGCGGCTTCGTTCTCGCGGATAGTGACCGGTTCGTTGCACGAGAGTTTCAGTACGCACGACTTCTCGCAAAGGGCAGGGCAGATGCGTCCCGTAAATTCCGGAAAATCATTCGTACTGTTCAGTATTTGATAGGCTTCGTGCCATTTGCCCCGGTAGAGCGCGTCTTGGAATTCCGGGTCTTTATTGCCCAGCGGACATGCCCAGTGGCAGAAGGGTACGCCGCAGTCCATACAGCGCGAGGCCTGGAGCTTGCGGTCGTGGCTGTTCAGTGTCTGTTCCACTTGGCTGAAGTCTGTGATACGTTCGTGTATCGGACGGTAACCCGCCTCTTGGCGGGGGATATTGAGGAATGCTTTTGGATCTCCCATGATGAACAAATTAAAAAGTTAAAGAATTAAAGAATGAAAGGGGAATTTCCTCAGTCTTTCATTCTTTCATTATTAATTCGCGATTCAATAATCGCGTTGCATTTCTGCAATCTTCTGTTGCAATTTCTGCATCTGCTCCTCTTGCAGCACTTTTTTGTATTCGATAGGGACTACCTGGATGAACTGGTCGGCATAGCGTGGCCAGTCATCGAGCATGGTGCGTGCCAGTTTGGAACCGGTGTACAGGTAGTGCTGGCAGATGAGCTCGTGCAGTTCCTTGCGGTAGGAGGCCTCTTCGATGAGGCTCAGTTCCACCATTTCCATATTGCAGAAATAGTCGAAGTTGCCGTCCCGGTTCCATACGTAGGCCACACCGCCGGACATGCCTGCGGCAAAGTTGCGTCCCGTCTGTCCGAGTACTACCACGCGCCCGCCGGTCATATACTCGCAGCAGTGGTCACCTACACCCTCCACTACGGCTGTGGCACCGGAGTTGCGGACGGCAAAGCGCTCGCCTGCACGGCCGTTGATGTAAACTTCACCGCTTGTGGCGCCATAAAGCAGGGTGTTGCCTGCAATCGTGTTTTTCTCCGCCTCGAAGTTGCTCCGTACCGGGGGCAGGACGGCGATGCGTCCGCCACTCAGACCTTTGCCCAGATAATCGTTGGCCTCGCCTTCCAGCTTGAAGTTGACACCCGGGACAAGGAATGCCCCGAAACTCTGCCCGGCGGAGCCTTTGAACTTCACGTTCAGCGTATGTTCGGGCAGCCCTTTTTCTCCGTATTTTGCGGCAATGACACCAGAGAGCATGGCGCCGCAGGCACGGTCGGTATTGGCGATGGTGTACTCCAGCGAGATTTCCTTCTGGTTCTCTACGGCTTCGGCGGCGGCATGTAGCATCTCTACATCTTTCACATGGTCGATGCCATGCTGTTGGTCGGTGACGTGGCGGATGGCGGCTTCGTTGTCTACGCGTGCCAGTAGTTTGTCGAAGCTTATCAACTGATGTTTCTTGATTCCGTCATCCGGCTTGCGGACGATAAGGTCTGTGCGTCCAATGATGTCATCCAGGCGTTCCACACCGATTTCCGCCAGGTATTCGCGTACTTCCTGCGCCAGGAACGTGAAGAAGTTCACCAGATACTCGCTGCGTCCGCGGAAGCGTTTGCGCAGTTCTTCGTTCTGTGTCGCCACCCCTACGGGGCAGGTGTTCTGGTGACATTTGCGCATCATTACGCAACCCAGTACAATCAGGGCACTGGTGGCGAAACCGAATTCTTCGGCTCCGAGCATTGCCATCAGTATGATGTCGCGGCCTGTTTTGAGCTGTCCGTCCACTTGCAGCATCACTTGTCCGCGCAGGCCGTTCAGCACCAGTGTCTGCTGCGTTTCGCTCAAGCCGAGTTCGGGCGAGATGCCGGCATAGCGGATGGATGATGCAGGAGAGGCTCCCGTACCGCCCTCTGCACCCGAGATGACTATCAAATCGGCCTTTGCCTTTGCCACACCGGCGGCAATGGTGCCCACACCGCTTTCTGCCACCAGCTTCACGCTGATTTTTGCCCGTGGGTTCACGTTCTTCAGGTCGAAGATGAGCTGTGCCAGGTCTTCGATGGAGTAAATGTCGTGGTGGGGCGGGGGGGAAATCAGCGAGATGCCCGGAATGGAGTGGCGTGTCTTGGCAATCACTTCATCCACTTTGAAGCCCGGCAGCTGCCCACCTTCGCCCGGCTTGGCGCCTTGGGCAATCTTTATCTGTATTTCGTCCGCATTCACCAGATATTCTGCGGTGACACCGAAACGTCCTGAGGCCACCTGCTTGATGGCGCTGCGCAGATTGGTGCCGTCTTCGCGCGGCATGAAGCGTGCCCGGTCTTCGCCTCCTTCGCCCGTATTGCTCCGGCCATGCAGCTTGTTCATGGCAATAGCCATGGCTTCGTGGGCTTCGCGGCTGATGGAGCCGTAGGACATGGCGCCGGTGACAAAGCGCTGTACGATGTTCTCTACCGGTTCCACCCGGTCTATGCTGATAGGAGCGCGGCGGAAGTCGAGGAAATCGCGCAGGAAGATGGGAGATTCCTTGCTGTCTACCATGGCAGTGAACTCCTTGAATTTCTTATAGCTTCCCAGGCGTGTGGCAAGTTGCAGTGTGCTGATGGTTTCCGGGTTCCAGGCGTGCTTCTCACCATCCTTGCGGAAGGCATACAGTCCGCGGTTCGGCAATAGCTCCGCTTCCCCCTTCTTTTTAAGAACCTCCATCCCTTCCTTGTGGAAGGCGATGGCGTCGCGTGCCACTTCATCCAGGCGTATGCCTCCGATGCGTGAACTCAGTCCGCCAAAGTAGGCATTGCTCAACTCCTCGCTCAGTCCTACGGCCTCGAAAATTTTCGCGCCCCGGTAAGAACGGATGGTGCTGATGCCCATCTTGCTCATAATCTTGAACAAGCCTTTGCAGACGGACTTGATATATTTCTTTTCGGCAGTGGCGTAGTCGAGCTGTATTTCCTTTTCGTTCACCAGTTTGTCGATGACGGCAAAAGCCATATACGGATTCAGTGCGCTGGCTCCGAAACCCAGCAGCAGTGCGGCGTGCATCACTTCGCGGATTTCGCCGCTTTCTACAATCAGTGCCGTCTGCACCCGTTTGCCCACGGAGATAAGATGGTGGTGTACCGCCGACACGGCAAGCAGTGACGGAATGGCGGCATGGGCGGCGTCTACGTCGCGGTCGGAAAGCACGATGTAGTTCACTCCTTCGTTGACGGATTCTTCCGCCTGCTTGCAGAGGGTTGCCAATGCTTGCTGCAATCCCTGGCACCCTTTTGCCACTTCGAAGAGCAGGGGCAGTTTCACGGTCTTGAAGCCTTTGTACCGGATGTTGCAGAGAATATCCAGCTGGGCGTTGTTCAGGATGGGATGGTTCAACCTCACCATCTTGCAATGGTTTTCGCTGGGTGTCAGTATGTTCATGCCTATGGCTCCGATGTATTCGGTCAGCGACATTACCAGTTCTTCGCGTATCGGGTCGATAGGAGGGTTGGTGACTTGGGCAAACTGTTGGCGGAAATAGTTGTACAGTAGTTGCGGCTTGTCCGAGAGTACTGCCAGCGGGGTGTCATTGCCCATGGAGTTGATGGGTTCGGCACCGGTGGTACACATCGGGACAATCAGCCGTTCCACGTCTTCTTTGGAGTAGCCGAAGATGCGCAGCATGCTGTCGTAGTTCTCCACGCTATGGGAGACTTTGCGACCGCTTTTCAGTTCGTCCAGCTCGATGCGGTTGCCGGCCAGCCAAGTGCGGTATGGTTTGGCTTCGGCAAGTTGTTTCTTCAGTTCGCCGTCATAATATATTTCGCCTTTCTCGGTGTCTATAAGCAGTATCTTGCCCGGTTGCAGGCGTCCTTTTTCCTTGATGTCTCCCGGCTCGAAATCCATCACGCCGACTTCGCTGGCCACTACCATCACGCCGCCCTGCGTAATCAGGTAGCGTGCAGGGCGCAGTCCGTTCCTGTCGAGCATGCCGCCTGCATAGCGCCCGTCGCTGAAAAGCAGTGCCGCCGGTCCGTCCCACGGCTCCATCAGGATGGAGTGGTATTCATAGAAAGCTTTCAGGTCTTCGCTGATGGGATTCTTTTCGTTGAAAGATTCCGGCACGAGCATGGCCATGGCGTGCGGCAGGCTCAGGCCCGACATGATGAGAAACTCGAGCACATTGTCCAGCGAGGCACTGTCGCTCATGCCCGGTTGCACGATGGGGCGTATCTCCCGGATGTCTCCCAGGGCGGGAGAGGAGAGTACACTCTCACGGGCTTCCATCCAGCCGCGGTTGCCGCGGATGGTATTGATTTCGCCGTTGTGTGCCAGCAGGCGGAAAGGCTGTGCCAGTCCCCAGGTGGGGAAAGTGTTGGTGCTGAAACGGGAGTGCACCAATGCCAGTCCGCTGGTGAAGTAGCTGTTGGTGAGGTCGGGGAAGTAGTTGCGCAACTGCAAGGAAGAGAGCATGCCCTTGTAGACGATGTTCTTCGTAGAGAGCGAGACGATGTAGAAATCCTCGCGGGTGGGGATGTCCGACTTGCGTATTCTGTTCTCTATCCTTTTCCTTATTATATAGAGTTTGCGGTCGGCGGTTTCGCTTTCCGTAAATCCGGTGATGAAAATTTGCTTGATGTCCGGTTCGTTGGCAAGAGCCGCTTCTCCCAATATTTCGGGGCAAGTGGGCACGTTGCGCAGATGCATCAGGGTCAATCCCTCCTTTTCAATCTCTTCGATAATGACGCTCAAGATGACAGCCTGGTCTTTTCCGTCTTTGGGAAGGAAAAGCAGGCCGGTGCCGTATTTTCCTTTCTCGGGAACGGGAATGCCCTGCAACAGAATGAATTCGTGCGGTATCTGCAGCATGATGCCGGCACCGTCTCCGGTTTTGTTGTCCGCCCCTTCCGCTCCACGGTGGCGCATGTTTTCCAGTACCTTCAATGCCGATTCTACCAGTTCATGTGATTTTCCTCCCTGGATATTGACCAGCATGCCTACTCCGCAGGCATCGTGCTCATGGGATGCCTCATACAAGCCCAACTGTTTGGGCTGTCGCTGGTAATCCTCTGCTTTTGTTTTGTTGTTAAAAAGTTCTTGTTTCATGATTATAAGCTTTCTTTATTGCTGTATAACATTGTTTGTGGTTTCAAAATGTTCGGCAAATATATGGTATTAATTGCAAAATGCTAATATGTATTCCTGCCTTCTTTCTTGCAAAATTCCTGCGATAGAAGATGAAGTTATGAATTGATAGAAAACACCCTCTGTTTTCTTTTAATCCTAAATCAAAATCAGACGGTTTGATTTGGATTTATAAATTAAGCCTTTTGCTTTTAAAATAATACTTTCTTTAACTTTTTGATGTAAAAACAACTTTTTTCTATTCTTTTGATAAATAAATAGTGGAAAGATTAACTTTATGTTCTTAAGAATATGTATATTTGCAACGCAAAATCAAATACTGATACATTATGTGTGGAATAGTAGGCTATATAGGTCAAAGGAAAGCCTACCCCATTCTTATCAAGGGTCTGAAGCGGTTGGAGTACCGTGGATATGATAGTGCGGGGGTAGCATTAATCAGTGATAACCGACAGTTGAACGTGTACAAAGCGAAAGGTAAGGTTTCGGAACTTGAAACTTTCGTTGCTCAAAAAGATATTTCCGGTAGCATTGGTATTGCACATACACGTTGGGCCACTCATGGAGAACCTTGTTCCGTCAATGCCCATCCCCATTATTCCTCTTCCGAACGCCTCGCCCTCATCCATAACGGCATTATTGAAAACTACGCCGTCCTTAAAGAAAAACTTCAAGCCAAAGGTTATGTATTTAAAAGCAGCACTGATACCGAGGTGCTGGTACAGCTCATTGAATACATTCAGGTGACAAACCATATTGACCTGCTGACGGCGGTGCAACTTGCCTTGCAGGAAGTGATTGGGGCGTATGCCATTGCGGTGCTCGACAAGGACAATCCGGATGGGATAATCGCTGCACGCAAGAGCAGTCCGCTGGTGGTGGGCATCGGTGAAGGAGAGTTTTTCCTGGCTTCGGATGCCACGCCGATTGTGGAATACACGGATAAGGTGGTGTATCTGGAAGACGAAGAGATTGCCCTCATCCGTCGGGGAGAGAAGCTGAAGGTTGTTAACCTGAAGAATGTGGAATGTCCGCACGAGGTAAAGACGGTAGCGCTCAATCTCGGCCAGCTGGAGAAGGGCGGTTATCCGCACTTCATGCTGAAGGAAATCTTCGAACAGCCCGGCTGCATTCACGACTGCATGCGCGGGCGTATCAATGTGGAGGGTACGAACGTGGTTCTTTCTGCAGTGATTGATTATAAGGAACGTCTGCTGGCGGCCAAACGCTTCGTCATCGTGGCATGCGGTACGTCATGGCATGCCGCCCTCATCGGCAAGCATTTGATTGAAAGCTTCTGCCGTATTCCGGTGGAGGTGGAGTATGCCAGTGAGTTCCGTTACCGCGACCCGGTGATTGACAGCAACGATGTGGTGATTGCCATCTCGCAAAGCGGTGAAACGGCCGATACGCTGGCTGCCGTGGAGCTTGCCAGAAACCGTGGGGCATTTATATACGGCATCTGCAATGCCGTCGGTTCCAGCATTCCCCGTGCCACGCATACGGGTTCCTATATCCACGTGGGACCGGAAATAGGGGTGGCATCCACCAAAGCCTTCACCGGGCAGGTAACGGTGCTTACCATGCTGGCCCTGACACTTGCCAAAGAGAAAAAGACGATGGACGAAGGGTTATACCTGGCAGTTGTCAAGGAATTGGGACATATCCCCGACAAGATGAAGGAGGTCTTGAAACTGAACGACCGTATAGCGGAACTTTCCAAGATATTCACCTATGCACACAACTTTATCTATCTGGGACGCGGATACAGTTATCCCGTAGCCTTGGAAGGCGCCTTGAAGTTGAAGGAGATTTCGTATATCCATGCCGAGGGCTATCCTGCCGCCGAAATGAAGCACGGCCCCATTGCCCTGGTGGATGCCGAAATGCCGGTAGTGGTCATTGCCACCCGGAATGGGCTTTATGAAAAGGTGCTGAGCAATATCCAGGAAATAAAGGCGCGTAAAGGCAGGGTTATCGCCATTGTGACAAAGGGAGATACGGTCATCAGTAAAATAGCCGACACTTGCATCGAGCTTCCCGAAACAATGGAGTGCCTTGATCCGTTAATAACTACGGTACCTCTGCAATTACTTGCCTATCACATTGCCGTGTGCAAGGGAATGGATGTGGACCAGCCGAGGAATCTTGCGAAGTCGGTGACTGTAGAATGAGGACATGTACAATTTACCATTTACAATGTACAATGGGGCTGCGCTTGGGAGGGGTAAATGTAAATGGTAATTGTATGCTATAATAAGGAAAAGAAAATTGTACACTTAAAATTGTACATTGTAAATGGTAAATTGTAAATAGATAGATGGAACAACTGAAGCATGAATGCGGCGTCGCCATGATACGCCTGCTGAAACCGCTGGAGTACTATGAAGAGAAGTACGGAACATGGATGTACGGACTCAACAAGCTCTATCTCCTGATGGAGAAACAACACAACCGTGGGCAGGAAGGTGCCGGACTGGCCTGCGTGAAACTGGAAGCCAGTCCCGGCGAGGAATATATGTTCCGTGAGCGTGCTCTCGGCTCGGGCGCCATTACCGAAATTTTCGGTACGGTGCAGGGTCACTTCAAGGACTTGACCAAGGAACAGCTGCATGATGCGGACTATGCCAAGCGTGTGCTGCCCTTTGCAGGGGAGGTCTATATGGGACACCTGCGTTACTCCACTACCGGAAAGTCCGGCATCTCGTACGTGCACCCGTTCCTCCGGAGAAACAACTGGCGTGCCAAGAATCTTGCCCTCTGCGGCAACTTCAACATGACGAATGTGGATGAAATCTTCGCACGCATTACCGCCATCGGCCAGCATCCGCGCAAATATGCCGATACCTACATCATGCTGGAGCAGTTGGGACATCGCCTCGACCGCGAAGTGGAGCGCCTCTTCAACCTTGCCGAAGCGGAAGGGCTGGCAGGCATGGACATCACCCGTTATATAGAAAACCACATCGACCTTGCCAACGTACTGCGCACTTCGAGCAAGGAGTGGGACGGGGGATACGTGATGTGCGGACTTACCGGAAGCGGAGAGACTTTTGCCGTACGCGACCCATGGGGCATCCGTACAGCCTTCTGGTATCAGGACGACGAGATAGCGGTGCTTGCCAGCGAACGTCCCGTGATACAGACAGCCCTTAATGTTCCTGTCGAATCCATCAAGGAGCTGCAACCCGGACAAGCCATGTTTATCAACAAGGCCGGCAAGGTGCGCACCGTGCAAATCAACAAGCCGCGCGAGGTGAAACCTTGTTCCTTCGAGCGCATCTACTTCAGCCGGGGCAGTGATGTGGACATTTACCGGGAACGTAAACTGCTGGGTGAGAAACTTGTACCCAACATATTGAAAGCCATCGACAACGATGTGGACCATACCGTCTTCTCCTTCATCCCCAATACGGCGGAAGTCGCCTTCTACGGTATGTTGCAGGGATTGGACGACTACCTCAACGAGGAGAAGGTGCAGCAGATTGCCGCCTTGGGGCATAGTCCCAGCCACGACGAACTGGAGCATATCTTGTCGCGGCGCATACGGAGCGAGAAGGTAGCCATCAAGGACATCAAGCTGCGTACCTTCATTGCCGAAGGAAACAGCCGGAACGACCTTGCCGCCCATGTGTACGACATCACTTACGGAAGCCTTGTCCCGGGAGTGGATAATCTGGTCATCATCGACGACTCGATAGTGCGCGGAACCACCCTGAAGCAGAGCATCATCGGTATCCTTGACCGTCTGGAGCCGAAGAAGATAGTCATTGTAAGCTCTTCACCGCAGGTGCGCTATCCCGACTACTATGGCATCGATATGGCTAAGATGAGCGAATTCATCGCCTTCAAGGCTGCTGTGGAACTGCTGAAGGAGCGCGAGATGCGCGATGTAATTGCCGCCGCCTACCGCAAGTCCAAGGAGCAGGTAGGCCTGCCCAAAGAACAGATGGTGAATTACGTGAAGGAGATTTATGCTCCTTTCACTGATGAGGAAATCTCTGCCAAGATGGTGGAGCTTCTTACTCCGAAAGGGACGAAAGCCAAAGTGCAGATTGTCTACCAGCCTCTCGAGGGGCTGCATGAGGCCTGCCCCAAGCATCCGGGTGACTGGTACTTCAGCGGCGATTATCCTACGCCGGGCGGTGTGAAGCTGCTGAACAAGGCATTTATTGATTATATAGAACAAGTTTATCAATTTTAATTGAATCAATGAGAAATGTAACTCTAATCCTCGACGACGGGAGCCGCTTCCACGGCAAGTCGTTCGGCTTTGAAAAACCGGTAGCGGGAGAGGTGGTCTTCAACACAGCCATGACGGGTTATCCCGAAAGCCTGACCGACCCTTCGTATGCCGGACAGCTGATGACGCTCACCTATCCGTTGGTGGGCAATTACGGTGTGCCGCCTTTTACTCTCGAACCGAATGGGCTTGCCACTTTTATGGAGAGCGAGCATATCCATGCCGAAGCCATTATTGTAAGCGATTATAGTGAAAATTATAGCCATTGGAATGCGGTGGAAAGTCTCGGTGACTGGCTGAAACGCGAACAGATTCCGGGCATCACGGGCATCGATACCCGCGAACTGACAAAGGTGCTTCGCGAGCATGGGGTGATGATGGGACGTATCGCCTTTGATGATGAATCGGATGAAATGCCTGAGGCCTCTTATGCCGATGTGAATTATGTGGATAAAGTTAGCTGCAAGGAGGTTATCCGTTACAACGAAGGAACCGGTAAGAAGAAAGTGCTCCTTGTGGATTGCGGCGTCAAGCATAACATCATCCGCTGCCTGCTGAAACGTGACGTGGAAGTGATTCGCGTTCCCTGGGACTATGATTATACTGGGATGGAGTTCGACGGGTTGTTCATCTCCAACGGCCCTGGCGACCCCGATACCTGCGATGCTGCCGTGCAGCATATCCGCAAGGCAATGCAGAACGAGAAACTGCCCATCTTCGGCATCTGTATGGGAAACCAGTTGCTTTCCAAAGCTGGGGGCGCCAAGATATACAAATTGAAATACGGCCACCGCAGCCATAACCAACCGGTGCGTATGGTGGGTACGGAACGTTGCTTCATCACCTCACAGAATCATGGGTATGCCGTAGACAACAACACGCTGACAGAAGACTGGGAACCGCTTTTCATCAATATGAACGATGGTTCTAATGAAGGAATCCGCCACAAACGCAATCCCTGGTTCTCCGCACAGTTTCATCCCGAAGCTGCCAGCGGGCCGACGGATACGGAGTTTCTTTTTGATGACTTTGTGAAGTTGCTTTAGTAAGAGAATTTTATCAAGAATGGTTGCGTTCGTAATCTCTTGATAATCAGTATGTAAAAGACGGTATAATGAGTCCCATACTGAATGTCATTCAGTCCCAGAGTGAATACCTTTCAGTCCTATACTGAATGCCATTCAATTAGTGACTGATTGTGTAAGGTAAGAGAAAGATAAGGTTTTATTACTACTATTACATTTTTAATAAACAGATATGCAAATGAAAGAAAACAATATAAAGAAAGTCCTGCTGCTCGGTTCCGGCGCACTGAAAATCGGTGAGGCAGGAGAATTTGACTACTCCGGTTCGCAGGCGCTCAAGGCATTGAAGGAGGAAGGCATCTACACGGTTCTCATCAATCCGAACATTGCCACGGTACAGACCTCGGAAGGAGTTGCCGACCAGATTTACTTCCTGCCCGTCACTCCTTACTTCGTGGAGAAGGTGATAGAGAAGGAGCGCCCGGACGGCATCATGCTTGCTTTTGGCGGACAGACGGCACTGAACTGCGGTGTCTCCCTCTATAAAGACAAGATTTTCGAGAAGTACGGCGTGACGGTTCTCGGCACTCCCGTGCAGGCCATCATTGACACGGAGGACCGTGAAATCTTTGTGCAGAAACTGAATGAGATTGATGTGAAGACCATCAAGAGCGAAGCCGTGGAGAATGCGGCGGATGCCCGTCGCGCAGCCCGGGAACTGGGATACCCGGTCATTGTCCGTGCCGCATATGCGCTTGGCGGACTGGGTTCGGGCTTCTGCGACAATGAAGAAGAGCTGAATGTGCTGGTGGAGAAAGCCTTCTCCTTCTCCCCACAGGTGCTGGTGGAGAAATCGCTGAAGGGATGGAAGGAAGTGGAATACGAGGTGGTGCGCGACCGCTTCGACAACTGCATCACGGTCTGCAACATGGAGAACTTCGACCCCCTGGGCATCCATACAGGTGAGTCCATCGTTATTGCCCCGTCACAGACGTTGAGCAATACGGACTATCATAAATTGCGTGAACTTGCTATCCGCATTATCCGTCACATCGGCATTGTGGGAGAGTGTAACGTGCAGTATGCCTACGACCCGATGAGCGAGGACTACCGGGTAATCGAGGTAAATGCACGCTTGAGCCGTTCGTCTGCACTTGCCTCTAAAGCAACGGGTTATCCGTTGGCGTTTGTAGCGGCAAAACTCGGCTTGGGCTATGGCTTGTTCGACTTGAACAACTCTGTGACAAAGACTACAAGCGCTTTCTTCGAACCCGCCCTGGACTATGTGGTCTGCAAGATACCGCGTTGGGATTTGGGCAAGTTCCACGGGGTGGACAAAGAGCTGGGTTCAAGCATGAAGTCGGTAGGCGAGGTGATGGCTATCGGCCGTACTTTCGAGGAAGCCATCCAGAAGGGGCTTCGCATGATAGGCCAGGGCATGCACGGCTTCGTAGAGAACAAGGAACTGGTGATTGCCGATTTGGACAAGGCTCTGCGCGAACCTACCGACAAACGTATCTTTGTCATCTCCAAAGCCTTCCGTGCCGGGTATACGGTGGACCAGGTGCACGAATTGACCAAGATAGACCGTTGGTTCCTGGAGAAGTTGATGAACATCATGGATACCAGCAGGGAACTGCACTCTTTTATGGCTGATGGAGAGTTGCCAATGATTCCCGTGGACTTGTTGCGTAAAGCCAAAGTACAAGGCTTCTCTGATTTCCAGATAGCCCGTGCCCTCGGCTTGGAACAAGCAATGGACGGCGAAGAAGCCATCCTTGCCGTCCGCAATTTCCGCAAGAGTGCAGGCATTCTGCCCGTAGTGAAGCAGATAGATACCCTTGCCGCCGAATATCCCGCACAGACCAACTATCTCTACCTAACGTATAGCGGCACGGCAAATGATGTCCGTTACCTCGGCGACCACAAGTCCATCGTCGTATTGGGCTCCGGCGCCTACCGCATCGGTTCTTCCGTAGAGTTCGACTGGTGCGGCGTGCAGGCCCTGAACACCATCCGCCAGGAAGGCTACCGCAGTGTCATGATAAACTACAACCCCGAAACCGTGTCTACGGACTATGACATGTGCGACCGTCTTTACTTCGACGAGCTCACCTTCGAGCGCGTGATGGATATTCTCGAACTGGAGAATCCCCACGGGGTGATTGTCTCTACCGGTGGTCAGATACCGAATAACCTTGCCCTGCGCCTCGATGCGCAGAAGGTACCTATTCTCGGCACAAGCGCCAGGAGCATCGACAATGCCGAAGACCGTGACAAGTTCTCCGCCATGCTCGACCGCATTGGTGTAGACCAACCCGAATGGCGGGCGCTGACCTCCCTGGAGGACATCAACGCCTTTGTGGATAAGGTGGGCTTCCCGGTATTGGTCCGTCCTTCCTACGTATTGTCCGGCGCTGCGATGAACGTCTGTTCCAACCGGGAGGAGCTGGAACGCTTCCTGAAGCTGGCGGCGAATGTCAGCAAGAAACATCCCGTAGTGGTGAGCCAGTTCATTGAGCATGCCAAGGAGGTGGAGATGGATGCTGTGGCGCAAGATGGAGAGATTATCGCGTACGCCATCAGTGAGCATATCGAGTTTGCCGGAGTGCATTCCGGTGACGCCACTATCCAGTTCCCGCCACAAAAGTTGTATGTGGAGACGGTGCGCCGCATCAAGCGCATCAGCCGCGAGATTGCCCGTGAGCTGAACATCTCCGGTCCGTTCAATATCCAGTATCTGGCACGCGAGAACGACATCAAGGTGATTGAGTGCAACCTCCGTGCCAGCCGTTCGTTCCCGTTTGTCAGCAAGGTGCTGAAGATAAACCTTATTGAACTTGCCACGAAGGTGATGCTCGGCATTCCGGTACAGAAGCCGGACAAGAATCTGTTCGATTTGGATTACGTAGGCATCAAGGCGAGCCAGTTCTCCTTCAACCGTCTGCAGAAGGCCGACCCGGTACTGGGTGTGGATATGGCAAGCACGGGCGAGGTGGGTTGCATCGGCAGCGATACTTCCTGCGCCATTCTCAAGGCGATGCTCTCCGTGGGATATCGTATTCCAGAGAAAAATATCCTGCTTTCTACCGGTACTCCGAAGCAGAAAGTGGACATGCTTTCTGCCGCGCGTATGCTTCAGAAGAAGGGGTATAAGATATTTGCCACGGGTGGTTCCAGCAACTTCCTTACGGAGAACGGTGTGGAGAATACGCGCGTCTACTGGCCCAGCGAACCCGAACGCCAGCCGCAGGCACTCGACATGCTGCACCGCAAGGAGATAGACATGGTGGTCAATATTCCGAAGAACCTCACCGCAGGCGAGTTGGATAACGGCTACAAGATACGCCGTGCCGCCATCGACCTCAATATTCCGTTGATAACGAATGCCCGTCTGGCAAGTGCGTTCATCAATGCATTCTGCACGATGATGCCGGATGATTTGGCTATCAAGTCGTGGGCGGAGTACAAATGATGATTTAATTTGCTATCTTTGCTGAAAACTAAGTTCGATGGAAACAATTTTGACCCAATACTATCAATCTCCTTATGGCGAGTTGCTCCTCGGCTCTTTCGGCGATAAACTCTGCCTATGCGACTGGATGCTGAACGAGAAACGTAGAGTACCCGTTGATAAGCGTATACGGCAGGCGCTGCATGCCGATTATGAGGAAGGCACTTCGGAAGTGATTGCAAGGGCAATCATTCAGTTGGATGAGTATTTTGCCCGTAAGCGGACCATATTCGATGTTCCACTGCTTGCAGTCGGAACAGAATTCCAGCGGACGGTGTGGCAGGAGTTGCAGAACATCCCTTACGGAAAAACAGTGTCCTACGGCGAGCTTTCACGAAAGCTGGGCAATCCGAAAGCCGTACGTGCGGTGGCGGCTGCCAATGGGGCAAATGCCCTCTCCATACTCATCCCCTGCCATCGTGTGGTGGGCAGCAACCATACGCTGATAGGCTATGCCGGTGGACTGGCAGCCAAACAAGGGATGCTGGCATTGGAAGCGGACTCTTGCGACGGACCGTCAGGCTCCCGTATAGGACAGCTGTTTTGAGGTCAGGTTTGTTTCTGGTATTCCGCCGGTGTCATCCCCGTCATACGTTTGAAGAACTTTGAGAAGAACGACGGATTGGGAAAGTTCAGTTCGTCTGATATTTGAAACACCAGTAGATTACTGTGTTTCAGCAATACTTTGGCTTCGAGGATAACTGCTTGATTAATCCATTGCATCACGGTTTGTCCGCTTGTTTCACGTATCACCGAGCTCAGATAGTGCGGTGTCAGGCATAGTTTGTCGGCATAGAAGTTGACGCTGCGTTCGTGCTTGCTGTGTTGGTTCACCAAAGCGATGAAGCGGCGGAATAGCTCTTCCTGGCGTGAAAGGCGTGACGGAGTTGACTTGCATGTGTGCTCGTGGATATACTTAAGGTTATAGAGAAGTGAGACAATCAAGTGCTGTACAGCTCCGCGGCGGTAGGGCAAACAATGTAGTATATTCCACAATAAAGAGAAGAAGCTGCTGATGTGTGCCCATTCCTCGTTGTTGCATGAAAGGCGGATTCCGTTTCGTGTATAAGCTTCCGAAAGAATGGAATTCTGTAGTACGGGCAGAAAATTGGCAGTGGGCATGATGACTTGGAATTCGTAGTCGGGACTGACTTCCGATATTTCTATCAGCGAATTGTCAGGGATGATAATAATATCGTGGGCTGTAGCTTCATATTCGATAAGATTGATGGAGATTCGGCCCTTACCTTGCATGATGCGTACAATCCTTCCTTCTTTGGCACGATAAGGTTGCTGGGTGCGGAATAGCCTGAATCCCATTGCTTGAAAACTGATGACCATTCCCAAATCGTCGTTTATAAATCTGTATTCGGAATGTTCTATAAAATCCGGATTGTTGCGGATGTCCTCGAATGCGACGCTTATCGGTTTGTTCTTTTCCATATCTTTCCCTTTATGAATAATGTATATTTCCACCGCAAAGATAATAAAGTGTTCCTATTATTTGTCTTTTTCTACGAAATGTCGTACTATTAGAACATCTTTGCGCACAAATGGATTGTAAGGTTATAGGGTTATGCCTTTATCTTTGCATGTGTATAGAACAAAACCATGTAGAATAAACAAGAAACAGAATGGATATGAAACGAACCGTTTTCTTTTTTACCCTTTCTCTTGCCGCCATGCTGGCACATGCCCAGCTCACGTTGGAAGAGTGCCAGCGCCGGGCGCAAGACAATTATCCGTTGGTCAGGCAATACGGACTGATAGAAAAGGCACGCGGGTACGACCTCTCCAATGCCGGAAAAGGTTACTTGCCCCAGTTTTCCCTATCCGGCAAGGCCACGTACCAGAGTGACATCACCCGGCTACCGGTCGAAATCCCTAATCTCGACATCAAGACTGCTTCGAAAGACCAGTACCAGGTGATGCTCGAAGTGCAGCAGACCCTCTGGGATGGTGGGGAT